>NZ_JBITGS010000027.1:0-153431 GCF_044457265.1 Streptomyces sp. NPDC050564
GGGGGGGGGGGTGGATAACAGCTTTTGGGTGTGGGGGGGGGGGGGGGGGGGTTATTATTCCCCCCCGCCCTATAAAATCCGGGCCGGCCCCCCCCCCCGGGGGGGGGGGGGGGGCACCGCCGCGATCAGCCCCCACCCACCCGCAACCGAAAGGCTGACAGGGACGGGCAGGGGCGGAGGGGGCGAAAGAACTCACCCCCACCCCAGCTAGGGGCGCAGCGCTCGCAGCAGCAGGTCCGCCAGGTGGTCGGCGACCTGCTGGGGAGTGAGCGGGCCGTCGGGGCGGTACCACGTCGACAGGTGGTGCACGGAGCCGAAGTGGTAGTCGACGACCAGGTCGGCGGGGGTCGCCGTGGAGAAGACGCCCTTCTTCTGGCCCTCTTCCACGAGCGCTCGGAACCGCTCGTGGTAGCGGCGCCGCTCCGCACGCACCTGCTTGTCCTTCTCGGGGCTGAGGTGATGCATCGAGCGGAAGAAGATCGACGCGTCGTCGAGGTTGTCGATCGTGGTGACGACGACGTCGGCCGCGGCACCGCGCAACCGCTCCTCGACCGGCGCGTCGGCGTCCGCGAAAGCGTCCAGGCGCTCCTGCTGGATACGCAGCACGCGCGCGTACACCTCGTGCAGGAGGTCGTCCTTGGAGCCGAAGTAGTGGTAGAGCGCCCCCTTGGTGACACCCGCCGCCTCGACGATCTCCTGCACGGAGGTGCGGTCGTAGCCCTGCTCCGCGAAGAGCCGGGTGGCGGCGGCCAAGAGCCGCTGCGGGACGGGCGTACCGTCACCGTCCGTCGTCCTGGGCACTGCCGCCACCTGCCTTCCAAGCGTTGTCGTCCGAAACACTCCAGTGAGTCCTGGTGCGTTTCGATGCGTTCCCGAGCGTTTTACCGGGTCTCCGCGGACCGGGAACGAAGTTCCCGACGGAGGATCTTCCCACTCGCCGTCTTAGGCAAGTCGGGCAGGATCTCCACCTGCCGCGGATATTTGTAGGCGGCCAGTCTCTCCTTGCAGTACGCGGCGAGCGCGTCGGGGTCCTCTTCGGCCCCGGGGCGCAGGCTGATGTACGCCTTGACAGTCTCTCCGCGGTAGCCGTCGGGTATCCCGACCACGGCCGCCTCACGGACCGCGGGGTGCGTGTAGAGGACGTCCTCGACCTCGCGCGGCCACACCTTGAAGCCGGACGCGTTGATCATGTCCTTCTTCCGGTCGACCACGTAGAGCCAGCCGTCGGAGTCCATGAAACCGATGTCGCCGGTACGCAGCTCGCCGTCCGGGAAGGTCTCGGCGGTGGCTTCCGGGCGGCGCCAGTAGCCGGGCACCACCTGTGGCCCGCGTACGAGGATCTCGCCCTGCTCCCCGAACGGCACCTCCTGGCCCTGCTCGTCGACGATGCGTACGACCGTGTCCGGGCCCGGTACGCCGACGGCCAGCGTCCCCGAGACCGGGTCGACGGGAGCCTCCCGGCCCGGGGGCACGGAGGCGCAGGGCGCGGTGCACTCGGTGAGCCCGTATCCGTTGCGGATGTACGGACCGAAACCGGCCCGGAATTTCTCCACCAGGGCCGGCGGCAGCGGGGCTCCGCCGGAGGAGATGATCACGAAGGAGGAGAAGTGGTCCGGCGTGACCGCCGGGTGCGCGGCCAGCGCCATGAAGGCGGTCGACGGGCCCACCGTGTACGCGGGCCGATGCTCGGCGAACGCGTCGAGGACGACCCCCGCCTCGAAGCGGTACGCGAGGACCAACGTGCCCGAGCTGTTGAGGCAGGCGACGAGCTGGCAGACCATCCCGGTGATGTGGAACAGCGGCGCCATCGCGAAGTAGACGGGAGCCTCGGGCAGCCCCAGGCCCGTCCGCTGCCGCTCGGCGTTGTACATGATGTTGCCGTGCGCGTTGGTGGCCCCCTTGGGGGTTCCGCTCGTGCCGGAGGTGTAGCTGATCAGCGCGATGTCGGAGGGTCCGAGGTCGCGGCCCTCGGGGGCCTTGTGGCCCTGCCGCGCGACGGCCACGAGGTCGTCGGTGCCCTCCGCGACCGGCAGCCGCTCGAAGCTCAGTACGCGCGCGTCGTTGCGGGCCTGGAGATCCAGCTCACACGCCGTCAGCACGATGCGTACGGGTGAGTCGGCGGCCGTTTCGCGCAGATACGACTCCCATGCGCGGTCCGAGCACACCAGGGCGCTCACTTCCGCGTCGTGGAGTACGTGCCGGACCTCGCCCGACTTGTACATCGGGTTGACGGGCACGACCGTCGCGCCGGCCTTCCAGGCACCGAGCAGGGCCAGCACGAAGTGCGGGGAGTTCTGCAGCAGGATCGCGACCCGGTCGCCGCGCTCCAGGCCGCGGGCGGCGAGGTGCCCGGCGATCGAGTCGCTCAGCTCGTCCACCTCGCGGTAGCTCAGCCGCCCGTCGAAGTAGGCGAGCGCGGTGCGGTCCGGGGTGCGCCTCACGACCTCTCCGAGGGCGTGCACCAGGGTGTCGGCGGGGCTCACCGGGCCCCGCTGGGCGTCATTGAGCAGGGCCACCCAGGGCCGCTCGGCGTAGGTGGTCACCGGCCCGCCTCCCACTTCTGCTGGATGTGGTTCATGTTGGTCAGCCAGCGGTCGGGCTCCGCGGCCCGCAGCTGGTAGTACCCGGCCACCTCGGGGTGCGGCAGGATCAGGAAGCGATCCTCCTCCATCCCCTTGAAGAGCGCGTCGGCGACGTCCTCGGGCTCGATGGCGGTCGGCTGCAGGACGAGGTCGCCCGCGCTGCCGGTGGCGTCGAGCATGTCGGTGCGCACGCCCTGCGGACAGATCGCGTGCACCTTGAGGCCCCGGTGGCGGTACGTCAGCGACAGCCACTCGGCGAAGGCGTACGCGCCGTGCTTGGTGACGCTGTAGGGCGCGGCGCCGATCATGGTGAGCAGTCCGGCGGCCGAGACCGTGGAGACGAAGCGGCCGCTACCGCGCTCCAGCCAGGCCGGGAGCAGTTCCTGGGCCGCGCGGACGTGCGCCATCACATTGACGTCCCAGGCGAGCGCCCAGACGTTCTCGCCGACCGCCTCCGAGCCGCCGGAGGCGACGCCGGCGTTGGCGCAGTACACGTCGACCGTGCCGCCGAGGGCTTCCCGGGCCTCGTCCACGATCGTGGACGCGTCGCCCGGGACCGCGATGCCGCCGATCTCGTCGGCCACGGCCTTGGCCTTGGCGGCGTCCAGGTCATTGACGACGACCCTGGCCCCCTCGGCCGCGAAGCGACGGGCCAGCGCGGCCCCGATACCGCCCCCCGCTCCGGTGACGACCACTCCGGCATCCTGCACGGCTTCCACCATCGGTCTCCTTCGACGCGACGCGAATCGGCTCTGCTGCGACGCCAGACTAACCAGTCGGTATGTAACTAGGGAAGGGTGACCGTGCCCATAGCGGGAGCGCCCCGCGGGGGCACGGAGAACCGCGCGACAAGCCACGACCGACGCGCAGCCTACGAACTTCCACCGGGAGCGCCTAGCGTGCCTATGCCAACGTTCCGCGATCACGGAGGTCACACCATGCGCATGTCGAGACGCACGCTGCTCGCCGCGGGCACCGCCGCAGCGGCACTGACACCGCTGGCGGCGAAGGTGGCCGAGCAAGGCGGCCACAGCCTGCGCACCGGCTTCGAGCGCCTCCAGGCGGACGGCTACGCCACACTCCAGGGCCGACGGCTCGGCATCGTCACGAACCCCACGGGCATCACCAGAGACGTACGCCACATCGTCGACGTCATGCACGCCGACGACCGCGTGAACCTGGTCGCCGTCTTCGGCCCCGAGCACGGCTTCCGCGGCACCGCGCAGGCGGGCGGCTCGGAGGGCCGCTACGACGACCCGGCGACCGGGCTGCCCGTCTACGACACGTACCTCAAGAACGGCCGGCCGCTGGCCGACATCTTCACCGCCTCCGGCGTGGACACCGTCGTCTTCGACATCCAGGACGTGGGCGCGCGCTTCTATACGTACATCTGGACGCTGTACGACTGCATGGAGGCGGCCCAGCTCGCGGGCAAGCACTTCGTGGTGCTCGACCGGCCGAACCCGGTGACCGGGCGGGCGGCCCAAGGACCCGTTCTGCACAAGGAGTTCGCGACCTTCGTCGGGCGGCAGCCGATCGCGCAGGCGCACGGGATGACGGTGGCGGAGCTGGCGCGGCTGTTCAACGAGGAGTTCCTGGCGGCGCCGGTGGCGCTGGACACCGTACTGATGTCGGGCTGGAAGCGCTCGGACTTCTACGACGCCTCCGGGCTCCCCTGGGTGCCGCCCAGCCCGAACATGCCGACGGCGGACACCGCCCTGGTGTACTCGGGGACCTGCCTCTTCGAGGGGACGAATCTGTCCGAGGGGCGCGGCACCACCCGCCCGTTCGAGCTGCTCGGCGCGGACGGCATCGATGGACGCTGGGCCCTCGAAGCCGGTCGACTCGGCCTCCCCGGCGTGCACTTCAGGGAGGCGTACTTCGCTCCCACCTTCTCCAAGTTCCAGGGCAAGACCATCGGGGGCGTGCAGATCCATGTGCACGACCGGGCGGCGTACGACCCCGTACGCACCGGCATCGCCCTCCTCGTGACCGCCAAGAAGGTCTGGAGCGGCTTCACTTGGCGCTCCGACAACTGGATCGACAAGCTGACCGGCTCGACGCTGGTGCGCACGATGATCGACGCGGGCGCGACGGTCGACGAGATCGTGGCGGCCTGGCAGGACGAACTGAAGGCATTCCAGCGCGTACGGAAGGACTACCTCCTCTACGGATGAGGTACGGATGAGTCGTGACGTATGGCCAACCTTCGCCCCTGGTAGGACGATGCGCCCAGATCGCACCGCCCGCGGGGGACGAGGGGGCTTGTCATGGCCGATCCGGCAGTGAGTGTTTCTCCTTACTGGGAGCTCACCTTCGACGCGGACGGGGACGTCGACGGCCGGGAACGGGACCGGCTGCTGCGGGAGGTACCGCAGCGCAAGGTCCGTGACCTGGTCGTCTTCGCGCACGGCTGGAACAACGACCGCTCGGGCGCCACCCGGCTCTACAGCCACTTCTTCGAGCCCGTCCCCGGGCTCGCGCCGACCGCGCGCCTGGGATACGTGGGAGTGGTGTGGCCCTCGATGCGGTTCTCGGACGAGCCGATCCCCGACTTCCCGGCGTCGGTGGCCGCCGACATCGCTCCGACCGCGCGGCCCGTCCTCGACAAGAACACCCGGCACGCGCTTCTGGAGGTGTTCCCGGGCCGTGCGACGGTGGTCGAGCAGATCGCCCGGCTGCTGGACCAACAGCCCGACGAGGGCGCCTCGCTGGAGGAGTTCGGACGTCTCGTACGGCTGCTCGTCGAGGTCCGGCCGCAGGGGCCGCAGGCCGCCTTCACCGCGGACACGCTGGCGGAGGGAGTTCCGGAGAGCGACCCCGAGATGCTCTTCGGGGACACGGCGACGGTCTGCGGCGAGTTCGCGCAGGCACTGGCGGAGGCCGAGTCTCCCGGCGCCGCCTCGTTCGCGCTGCCACGGCTGTGGGACGGCGCGCACGAACTGCTCCGCCAGGCCACGTACTACGCGATGAAACGGCGCGCCGGCACGGTCGGTGAGCGCGGGCTCGGGCGCGCGATCGGACAACTCGCCAAGGCGGCGCCCGATGTGCGCGTGCATCTCGTCGGACACAGTTTCGGCGGGCGCCTTGTCTCCTTCGCGCTGCGCGGTCTGCCCGAGGGGGTACACACGGTGAAGTCGGTGACGCTGCTCCAAGGGGCGTTCTCGCACTACGCGTTCGCGGCGCGGCTACCCCATGACGCACGGTCGAGCGGTGTGCTGGACGGCCAGCAGAACCGCATCGACGGTCCCCTGGTGTGCTGCTACTCCCACTTCGACTCGGCGCTCGGCACGATCTATCCGCTGGCCTCGCGGATGGCGGGCGACTCCCGGACGGTCGCCGCGGGCTTCGACATCGGCCGCGCCCTGGGCGCCCAGTGGGGCGCGATGGGCCACGACGGGGTGCAGGCGGTGGCGGGCACGAAGTCGTACACGCTGGCCGACGCCCTCAGTACACGGCTGCCCACGTCGGGGTGCGTGAACATCGACGCCGCAGCGGTGGTCCGGCACGGCGGTCCCCCGTCCGGGGCGCACAGCGACATCTGCCACCGGGAACTGGCGCGGGTGGTGCTGGCGGCGGGCCGTATTCAGTGACCCGCCGCCCAGCGACGTTGGCCAACCGGTGTTGACCCACCACCGTTGGCCGGCCCGCGTAGGCCATCCGGCGTTGCCCGCCGGGCATTGCCCAATCGACGTCCGAACCTGCGTAGGCCAACTCACGTTGACCAACAGGCGTTGACCAACAGGCGTTGACCAACGGACGTGGGCCAACGGACGCCAGCCAACCACGTGGGCCAACGGACGTGGGCGAAACGCCCGTTGGCCAACACCCGTGGGCGTCGTCACCGATGCGACGTGTACTCCACCACCTGCTGATAGGTCGGCCGGTTCTGCCAGCTGATCTTGCCGTGCTTGATGCCGCCGAGCGTCCGCTGGACGATCGAGTCGGCGCACCACTGGTCGCCCGCCGAGCACTGGTCGTCACCGGGGTAGACGTCGGACGCGGTCTTGCCGGCCGCCTCCTTGAGCGTGCTGATCAGGGTGTCCCGGCAGGCGCTGAGGCTGCCGCCGCCGCAGTACTTCTGCGAGAGACCGCCCTGCACCGACTCCCCGAGGACCGCCCGGATGTCCTTGTCGACATAGCTCCACCAGCCGTACTGGAAGGAGCTTCCGGCGTGCGAGCCGGTCGGGCCGTGCGCCGCCGACGGTGACTCGTCGATGGGGAGGTTGTTGCCGAACGCGGTGTACAGGTCGCTGCCGAGCCCCGGCTCGAACTCCGCCTTCACCAGCAGCGGCCACCAGGCGTCCAGGATGCGGATCGCGTCGGCGTCGGCATAGGTGTGGGATCCGGACGACGTCTCCGTCCGCTTCGCACCCGCCGTCACCCACGCGGACAGCTTGCTGACGGCCGCCGCGGCCGTCGAGTCCGTCACCGTCGAGCTGTTGACGACCTTCAGCAGGTCAGGCAACACGTCCTCGGCCCGCAGATCGGCGAGCGCCGCGTCGGCCATGGCCTTCACCAGCGAGGACCTGGTGACACCGCCCGCCGCGACCAGTTTCTTCACCCGGTCTTCGAGCAGGTTGCCGCGGTGGACCGAGCCATCACCCCAGGAGGCCGTCGTGTAGCCCTTGGCCTGCTTGTTGTTCCAGGAGATGTAGTAGTCCTGGTCGATGGAGTTGGGGTGAGCGGAGGCCGCCGTGTAGTCGGCGGTGTTCGTCGTGGGGTTCCAGTTCTTCCACTCGTACGCCGACCGCGCCCACACCGGGAACTCGGCGTCGACACCGGTGGCCCGCACCGGGTTGTCGCCGCTGTTGTAGTACGCGGTGTGCGAGGAGTCGGCGTAGAACCAGTTGAACGTGTAGTTGATGTGCTGCACCGCGCTCTGGAAGGTGGCCGGGTTCTTGACGTAGTCCGGGTCGTTGAGCATCTGGAAGCCGATGATCGAGTCGGCCTCGTGCAGGAAGGAGGAACGCAGGGTGGTGTACGCGACCTTCTTGCCACCTATGGTCGCGCGGTACTCCACCGGGCCGTACTTGGTGCGGTAGACCTGCATCCGGTACGAGCCCGCGGCGGTGCCGTCGGCGACGGTCGGCTTCCACGAGTTGGTCTGCTCGACCTTGTCCATGGCCGTGCAGGTGCCGTGGTACAGGTAGTGGTAATCGTCCTGGCACAGCTCGACGGCGTAGGTGTCGATGATGTCCTGGCCGGAGGTCGTCGCGCTCCAGGAGTAGTCCTGGCCGCGGCCGAGTTCGACGTACATGCTCAGACCCGCGAAGGAGGCGCCACGAGCGCTGATGCCCGGGCCCTGGATCTCCTGGAGCATGAGCAGTTGTGGCGCGAAGTAGCCGGTCTGCGGGCCGAAGACGGCGATCGGGTGGCCGCCGGCCGTGTGCTTGCCGCTCACCACGAGGGCGTTGGACATACCGCGCTTGGCCGAGGTGAGGGACGTGGTGGCCGCCGTGGCCGAGGCGCTGGTGGCGGTGGAGGTGGCGGCGCTGCCCGTACGGTCGTAGACCAGCTGCTCCTGGGTCACCGAACCGGCGTCGGGCAGGGCCTCGCCCTGCGGGGAGTCGGGCTTCGCGGCGTACGGGAAGCTCTCGCCGTTGTGGACGGTGAGGACCGCTTCGGGGTCGTTGCGCTCGCGGAAGGACTCCCAGATCTTGGTGCCCTCGGTCACGCCGTACTTGGACTGGGCGGCGAGCAGCGAGAGGGCGTTGTTGACCTCGCCGCCGCCTCCGGAGCCGAAGAGGGCGCCGATGACGGAGGCCAGCGCGACCAGGTCGGTGAGCTTGAAGTGGTCGATGGTGCCGGCGTTGGTGACGGAGTCCTTGTGGCCGGTCAGGACGTACTCGCCGGGGAAGTAGCGACCGCCGTCGGAGGCGTCGATGTAGGCGTTGATGCCGTCGAGGTAGGCGTTGGCGTCGGCGAGCGCCTGCTGCCCGCGCTCGCCGTTGCCGGCGATGGCGTTGTCGATCTGGGCCTGCAGATCGGCCTCGGTGTAGGGCGCGTTGCGCCAGAACTCCTGCTCGAGGCCCTGGTTGGACGCCGCGCCGCCCGCGAAGGTGGTCAGCTGGCCGCGTCCGACGTGCCGGAAGACGTCCATCAGCCACAGCCGGTCCTGGGCGGCGGCGTACCCGGCGCCGTACTCCGTCCCGTAACGGGTGGTGCCCGTGATGTGCGGCACACCGGTCTTCTTGTCGCGGACGATCGTCACGTCGGTGCGCGGCTTCGTGGTCGAGGCGACCTGGTCCGAAGCGACCCCGAAGGACGCGTCGTTGAAGAAGGTGTTGATCTTCGCGTCGGTGAGCGTGGAGGCGCCGGAAGGCAGGTTCCCGTAGGGGGCGAGCTGGTCCTCGGCATGGTCCGGCTGGGTGCCGAAGGCCTGGTTGAGGAGGATCTGGGCGAGGGTCGCGTTGCCGTTCTCGCCGGGCGGGAGGATGTCCGAACACTGGCCGCCGCAGTAGTCGTTCGCGGCCGCCGTGGTCGACGTGTCGGCCGCCGCCGCCTGGGAAAGGGGCGACAAAAGACCGGCAATGAGGACGCATATGGATGCGGCCTTGAGGAACTTGGGGAATCTGCGGGGAGTTCTCAGTCTGTCGAGCGTGGTGCGTGGGGTGCGCCGTGGCATGGCAGCTCCTCCCGACGGGGGTGGGCCGGACGTTACCGCCGGTATCCCCGAGATTGAAGATGAACATGCGTCAGTTTTTGGGATTCATCGCGTCCGGACAGCGCCGTCGACAGGCGGCTGACAGCGGCAGGAGGTAGGCCGGGGGCAACTCGGCGGGTGGCTTATGGCGGTCATCGGAAAATGGATGGAGCCGAATCGCTTGTCGATACGTCTATTCGGCGACGTCCATACGACGACGACGCCGAAGTGACCGAAGTTCAGGTGCAGGTGTGACGGAGGTGCAGGGCGATGGCCGGTTTCCGGAGTCTGGCGAGACAGGTGCGAGATCCGAGGTGCGATCTGGCACTGCGGCGCTACTCACTGCGCAAGTGCCTTGAGAAGTTCGCCCCTTACGGGCATCGGGCGACCTGGGACCATCTGTGCTCCCGGGCCGGGTTCGGTCCCGAGGACCGGTCCCCCGATCCGGCGCGGCTCGTGGCCGCACTGGACGAGTTGGAGGAGGCCCGCTCCGTCTGGCTCGCCTACGAGGCCGAGTTCGCCCAGCGTCGCAAGAAGGAGAAGCACGACGGGCTGCGCAGCCCGGGCAGTGTGGACGACTGGCACCGGCTCACCTGGGGCGGCTTCGGGGTCGCGTGGTGCGACGACCCGAGGATCCACCCCCATGAACCACTGACCGAGGTGCTGCGCCGGCTGATCGCCGCGCTGGAGCGCGAGCCGGGCGCGGTCTGCCCGGTGTGCGCCTGGGAGCGCCTCACATGGAAGTACGACCTGGCCCACGAACCCTCGTCGGGTCCGGTGTGCGCACGGTGCGGAATCGTGGTGCCGCGCCCCGTTCTGACGCCCGAGGCGCTGGCGGAGGCCAGGCGCGGACGGATGCTCGTATCGGCGTGAGCACGACGGGGGTGCGCCGACGATGCCGCACCCCCGTGCGGGTGCCCGCGGCACCCTGACCCTGTACACCCACCCGCGCGGCCGTTCGTCCGGTCGCTCCCGCATGGTTGTCAGTGGCGCCTGGCACCATCGAGGCATGGTGCAGGTCTGTGTGAACGGAGCTCGCGGAGCGGCGGACGGCGCCGTCGTGCCGATGTCGCCCGCAGCGATGGCCCAGTCCGCGGCCGAGGCCGTCTCGGCCGGGGCGTCGGACATCCATGTCCATCCCAAGTCACCCTGTGGGCAGGACACCTTGTCGTCCAAGGCGGTCGCGGCGACTCTCGAGGCGATACGGGCGCGGGTGAGCGTCCCCGTCGGCGTGACCACCGGTGCGTGGGCCGAGTCGGATCCCGCCGCCCGCGTCGAGCGCGTGCGTTCCTGGACCGTCCTGCCCGACCACGCCTCGGTCAACTGGCATGAGCCGGGCGCCGAGGAGGTGGCGGCGGCGCTCCTCGACCGCGGGATCGGTGTGGAGGCGGGCGTCTGGTCCGACACCGAGGGCCCCGCGCGGTTCGCCGCGTCACCGCTCGCGCCCCGGGTGCTGCGGGTCCTGGCCGAGGTGATGGACACCTCCGCTGGGACGGCCCAGGAGTCGGCCCGAGCCCTCCTCGCCGACCTCGGCACACACCACGGCCGGCCCGTCCTGCTGCACGGCATGGAGGGCGGCACCTGGCCGGTGCTGCGACTCGCGGGGCGGCTGGGGCTCGCCACACGGATCGGCCTGGAGGACACCCTGGTCCTGCCGGGCGGGGAGCGGGCGATGTCCAACAGTGAGTTGGTGGCGGAGGGCTTGGTTCAGTACGAGGCGGCCCGGCGCTTGCCGTAGGAGCGGTCGACCACTTCGGCGCGGGCGGCCCGACGGTACCAGCCGCAAATCCACTCGCTCCAGCGCTTTCTCCTCCGGACAGTTGGGGGCGATGAAACCCAGCTGAGGAACCCGAGGAGTCCCGCCATGTCGACGCTGCGCGTCACCGCCGAAGTGCTGACCATCCATGAGCATCCGAACGCCGACGCGCTCGAACTGGCCCAGGTGGGCCTGTATCGAGCCGTCGTCGCCAAGGGCGCCTACCGCACCGGCGAGCGCGCCGTCTACATCCCGGAGCAGTCCGTGCTCCCGGCCGAGTTGATCGAGGAGCTGGGGCTGACCGGGCGCCTGGCGGGAAGCACATCGGACCGGGTCAGGGCCGTACGACTGCGCGGTGAGCTGTCGCAGGGGATCGTGTGCCGCCCGAAGGCACTGGCGGACGTCGACCTGGCGAAGGCCGCCGAGGAGGGGACCGACTTCGCCGAGATGCTCGGCATCGTCAAGTGGGTGGCGCCGATCCCGCCGACGATGGACGGCGAGGTCGAGTCCGCGCCCGATCTGCTGCCCTGGGTCGACATCGAGAACATCCAGCGGTACCCGGACATCTTCACCCCGGGCGAGCCCGTCGTCCTCACCGAGAAACTGCACGGTTCGGCCTGCCTGCTGACCTATGTCGCCGACGAGGGCCGCGCGCACGTCTCGTCGAAGGGCTTCGGCGCCAAGTCCCTGGCGCTGAGGGAGGACCCGCGCAATCTGTACTGGCGCGCCGTCCATGGCCACGGGGTCGCGGAGGCCGCGGCCCGGCTCGCCGAGCGGCTGGGCGCGCGCCGGGTCGGCGTCTTCGGCGAGGTGTACGGGGCGGGCGTACAGGACCTGTCGTACGGCGCAGACGGCCGCCGCGAGACGATCGGTTACGCCGTGTTCGACGTGTCCGCGGAGATCGACGGCGAGGTCCGCTGGCTGGACGCGGCGGCCCTGCTGGACGGTGAACTCCCGCTGGTGCCACGGCTGTACGAGGGCCCGTACGACATCGGGCACGTCCTGGAGGTCGCCTCGGGCCGGGAGACCGTGTCCGGGCGCGAGCTGCATCTGCGCGAGGGCGTCGTGATCCGTCCTGCCATCGAGCGGTACAGCCCGGTCACGGGCGGCCGGGCGATTGCGAAGGCGGTCAGCCCGGCGTATCTGACGCGCAAGGGCGGCACGGAGTACGAGTAGACGGTGGGCGTACGGAGCCTGTGGGGCTCCGTACGCGCGCGGTCACCGTGTCACCGTGCGGGGCCCGCCACGGCGGTCAGCGGGCGTCCTCGGGCTCCCGCTGCCTCTCCTGCTGGCTTCGCTGGGCGCCGGGGCGTTCCACCAGGAGCCGGGAGCCGGTCAAGCGCTCACCGAAGACGTCGTCCGGGTTGGAGAGCACACAGTTCTCCAACGACAGACAGCCGCAGCCGATGCAGTCCGTGAGGTGGTCCCGCAGCCGGCTCAGCTGATTGATGCGCTCGTCGAGCTCCGAGCGCCAGGCCTCCGAGAGCCGGGCCCAGTCCTCCCGCGTCGGGGTGCGCTCCTCGGGGAGTTCGGCGAGGGCCTCACGGATGGTGGCGAGCGGGATGCCGACGCGTTGCGCGGCGCGCACGAAGGCGACGCGGCGCAGCGCGTCCCGGTGGTAGCGGCGCTGGTTTCCTGTGGTGCGGCGGCTGCTGATCAGGCCCTTGGACTCATAGAAGTGCAGGGCGGAGACGGCGGCGCCGCTGCGGGCCGACAGCTGGCCGACCGTGAGTTCGTGGATCTTCTCGGGAATCTGGGGCACCCCTCGAACCTAACCCACCTCGGCACACCTGCGGTGCGTTGACAGAAGCCCCTCACCCGAGCATGCTAAGCAGTCGCTTAGACATTGCGACGCGGGAGGCCAGGGACATGGCAGAGCCGAAGATCTTCACGTCCGCCGACGAACTGAAGGCGGCTGTGGGCGAACAGTTGGGTCACAGCGACTGGCTGGAGGTCGACCAGAAGCGGATCGACCTGTTCGCGGACGCCACGGGCGACCACCAGTGGATCCATGTGGACCCGGAGAAGGCGGCCGCGGGCCCCTTCGGCACGACCATCGCGCACGGCTATCTCACGCTGTCGCTGCTGCCCGCACTGGTGCCGCAGGTGATGCGCGTCGAGGGTATGAAGATGGGCGTCAACTACGGTTCGAACAAGGTGCGTTTCCCCGCGCCGGTACCGGTGGGGTCCCGGCTGCGCGCGACCGCGGTCCTCCAGGAGGTCACCGAGGTCGGCGGCGGAGTCCAGGTCACGGCTGCGGTGACCGTGGAGCGCGAGGGCGGGGACAAGCCGGTGTGCGTGGCCGAGTCGGTGTCTCGGTACTACTTCTGAGAGCGGCGCCCACAACTGCGGGCCGTCCACGGACGGCCCGCCGTCCGCGGCTGGTCGCGCAACTCCCCGTGCCCCCTACGGGGCACGGTCACTTCTTGGCCCCGACCATCCGCAGGACCAGGTCGGCGTAGAGCGCGCCGACCTCGTCCGGGGTCCGGCGTCCATTGACGTTGAACCAGCGGGCCACGTCGATGCAGAGGGAGAGGATGGCCAGCGTGGTGCCGGGAATGTCCGGGACATCGAAGTCGCCCGCGGCCACACCCTCCTCGATGATGCCCCGCACCTCGGCGTCGACCTGGCGGCGCAGGCCGATGATCTCGGCGCGGGCATCCGGGCCGAGCGAGTCCAGTTCGTACTGCACGACCCGTGCGGTGGTGCGGCCGCCCGCGTGCCACCGAACGAAGGAGCTCACGGCGTCCGCGAGGCGCTCGGTCGCCGTGCCCTCGCCCTGGGCGGCGGTCTGCAGGATGTCGAGGGCCTTCTCGTGGCCGATCCTGCTGATGCGGTGGAGCAGCTCTTCCTTGGTCTTGTAGTGGATGTAGAGCGCGGCCGGGCTCATGCCCGCGCGGCCCGCGATGTCCCGGGTCGTCGTCGCGTGGTACCCACGTTCGGCGAAGGCCTCCACGGCGGCGACGAGCAGCCGTCGGGCCGCGTCCGGGGTGACCTCGGCCCACGGCTGCACCTCGGCGCCGGCCGTCTCCTCCGCCGTACTCATCGCTGTCCGCCCCTTCTCCACTGCCAGGGTGAACACCATACCCCTGAACCTGAGCGAGCGCTTAGTGTCCCCGTTCAGCGCACCGCTTCCTGGCGGTCCCTGATCACCTTGGCCAACGTGAAGGACGAGGTCACCAGATAGAGGACGGCGACACCCAGGAAGGAGCGTACCCAGGCGTCGGCCTCCAGCTTGAAGATGCCGATGGCGGTCGCGACGATGGCGACGGAGAACGAGGCGACCGCCTGGCCGTAGAAGGCCGCGGTCGACTGCTGCTTGACCGGTGTCCCATTCATGTTCATGCGGACCAGGGTCGGACGATGCGGCTGCCACCACATCCGTTCGGATACTCAGCCCACGTACTCAGAACGTCGAGAGCGCTGCTGCGGCGGCGCTCCTCAGAAGGCCGAGACTCCCGTCAGCGCACGCCCGACGACCAGCTTCTGGATCTGGCTCGTGCCCTCGTAGAGGGTCATCACGCGGGCGTCGCGCAGCAGCTTCCCCGCCGGGTACTCGTCGATGTAGCCGTAGCCGCCGAAGACCTGAAGGGCGTTGTTCGCGGCGCGCACGGCGGCCTCGGAGGCGAAGAGCTTGGCCTTGGAGGACTCCGTCGCGAACGGCAGGCCGCGGTCGATGAGATCCGCGACCCGCCAGGTCAGCAGGCGGGCCGCGTCCACGTCGACGGCGATGTCGCTGAGCAGTTCCTGCACGAGCTGGTGATGGGCGATGGTCTTTCCGAACTGCTCGCGCTCGGTCGCGTAGGTCACCGCCGCGTCCAGTGCCGCCTGGGCTATCCCGACGCAGCCCGCGGCCACGGACATCCGCCCCTTGGCGAGTGCGGACATGGCGACGGCGAACCCCTTGCCCTCGGGCGCGATCATGGCGCTCGCCGGCACGCGTACATCCTCGAGGACCAGCTCGGCGGTGGCCTGTCCGCGCAGACCGAGCTTGCCGTGGATGGTGCGGCGGGACAGGCCGGGCGCGTTCGTCGGCACGAGGAAGGCGGAGACACCCTTGTGGCCCGGGTCGTCGGTGGAACGGGCGAAGAGCAGCACGACGTCGGCCCAGGTGCCGTTGGTGATGAACATCTTGGTGCCGTTGATGACGTAGTCGTCCGCGTCGCGCACGGCCTTCGTCGACAGATGGCCCGCGTCCGAGCCGGTGCCGGGCTCGGTGAGCCCGAAGCAGCCGACGTACTCGCCGGAGGTGAGCCCCGGCAACCACCGCCGCTTCTGCTCTTCACTCCCCCAGTACGCGATCGACTTGGCGACCAGACCCAGCGAGACGGAGACGATTCCGCGCACCGATGAGTCGCCGCGCCCCAGCTCCTCCGTGACGAGGCAGTACGCGAGATGGTCGCCGCCGCTGCCGCCATACTCCTCATCGATGGTGAGCCCGAGGAAGCCGACCTCACCGAGCTTCTTCACGAGGGACCGGTCGACCTCTTCGGCGCGGTCCCACTCGATGACATGGGGGGCGATCTCGCGGTCCACGAAGTCCTTGGCGAGTTGCCGGACAGCGGTCTGCTCCTCGCTGAGCTCCAGGTTCATGCCGAGTCACCCCACAGATAGACGGACAGCGGCCTTCGGAAGCCATCCATTGAAAGCCGTACATTTAAATTAGCACTGCTAGTTTCCAGGTGCAGCCCTACTATGTGCGCCATGGCCCGACCGCGCAAGCCCCTGCTCAGCACCGACCGCATCGTCCAGACGGCACGGGCCCTGGTGGACGCCGAGGGCCTTGCGGCCGTCTCGACGCGCCGGCTCGCCGCCGAGCTGGGGGTGAGCGGGCCGTCGCTCTACAACCACTTCCGCACCAAGGACCAGATCCTGGAGGCGGTCGCGGACTCGGTGAGCGCGCAGGTCGACCTGTCGATGTTCGAGGACGGCCGTGAGTGGCGTACCGCCCTGCACGACTGGGCCGTCTCCTACCGGGCGGCGCTGCGCGACCACCCGAACATCGTCCCGGTCCTCGCGCGCGGGCCCGGGCGCCGGCCCGCCGGGCTCCGTCTTGCCGACGCGGTGTTCGGGGCCATGGTCGATGCGGGGTGGCCGGCGGCGCAGGCCACGTCGATCGGGGCGCTGATGCGGTACTTCATCATGGGGTCCGCGCTCGGCTCGTTCGCCGGCGGCTTCGTCGACGACGCGACCGCGTACGATCCCGCCGACTATCCCCACCTCGGGCAGGCTCATCTCCTTGCCGAGCAGCAGGAGAAGATCGACGAGCGGGCGTTCGAGACGGGACTCAGCGCGTTGCTGGACGGGCTGAGCCTGCAGTACGAGCGGGCGACTCGGGGGGACTGAGGTTTTTCGCCCCCTCCGCCCCTACCCGTCCCGTACCTGGGGGCTCCGCCCCCAGACCCCCCGTATCGCGCTGACGCGCTCGTCTTCAGGGGCTTTGGGTGGAGCCCCCAGTGACGGGATCGGACAGGGACGGAGGGGGCCGGCAAACCCCATGCCCCGGCGCCCAACCTTTCGGTCTCCGCCGAAGCGTTCATGTCGCATGCTGGGGAGCATGACGAGGCCGAAGGATCCTGTGGGCCCGGGGCTCGCGGCGCTGGCCGGGCTGATGGCGGACGAGACGCGCGCCGGGTTCCTGCTGGCGCTGCTCGACGGGCGGGCGTGGACAGCGGGTGAGCTGGCGCGGTACGCCGGAGTCGCGCCGTCGACCGCCAGCGAACACCTCGGCAAGCTGGTGACCGGCGGCCTGCTCACCGAGGAACGACAGGGCCGCCACCGCTACGTTCGGCTGGCCGACGCCCGCGTCGCGCAACTCGTCGAGGACCTCGCCGCCCACGTGAGACCACATGCGGCCGAACGCCCACGCACCCTGCGGGGGTCCAGCGCGGGCTCGGCCATGGCGCGCGGTCGCACCTGTTACGACCACCTCGCCGGACGACTCGGCATCGCCCTCACCGACGCTCTGACCGGGCGCGGACTGCTCCGCCAGGACACCGGGTTCGCGCTCACCGACGCGGGATTGCGGTGGTTCGACACCGCGGGAATCAGCCTCGACCGCACCGGCCGCCGCCCGCTCACCCGTGCCTGCCTCGACTGGACCGAGCGTCGCCCCCACCTCGCCGGTACCGCCGGCGCGGCACTGTGCCGGCACGCCCTCGACGCACAGTGGTGCGTGCGCATCGGGTCGGAACGGGCGGTCAAGGTCACCTCCGAAGGCGAACGCGCCCTCGCGGACCTGCTGGGGATCGAGCCGACGGCGCTCCACTGATCAAGCGGAACGCCCTTGTTCATGCGCCGCGATTCATGCGTCACGCAGACGTCTGATGGCGAGCGAAGACGCCCTGCCCCTGCCTGCACCTCTCACCATCGCGTCCGAAATCCGCCAGCCCCCACCCCGCGCCCCCGCCTAGCCTCAGGAGCATGATGACCACGACCCGACTCGCCCCGCACCCCCGCCGCGCGGAACTGCTCGCCGCGGGTGCGGCAACCGTCACCGTCGTCCTGTGGGCCTCGGCCTTCGTGTCGATTCGGAGCGCGGGTGCCGCGTTCTCGCCGGGCGCGCTGGCGCTGGGACGGCTGCTCGCGGGCTCCGTCGCGCTCGGGGCCGTCTGCCTCGTGCGCCGAGAGGGGTGGCCGCCGCGCACGGCCTGGCGCGGGATCGCCATATCCGGACTGCTGTGGTTCGGCTTCTACATGGTCGTCCTCAACTGGGGCGAGCAGCAGGTGGACGCCGGCACGGCGGCACTGGTGGTCAACATCGGTCCGATCCTGATCGCCCTGCTCGGCTCCCGACTGCTCGGTGACGCGATGCCACCGCGGCTGCTGGCGGGGATGGCGGTGTCGTTCGCCGGTGCGGTCGCCGTGGGGCTGTCGATGTCCGGCGAGGGCGGTTCCTCGATCCTCGGGGTCGTGCTGTGTCTGCTCGCCGCCGTGGGCTACGCGGCCGGGGTCGTCGCGCAGAAGCCGGCGCTCGGGCGGGCGAGCGCACTCCAGGTCACGGCGTTCGGCTGCCTGGTCGGGGCCGTCGCCTGTCTGCCCTTCGCCGGGCAGCTCGTCCATGAGGCCGCCGACGCGCCCGCCTCGGCCACGCTCAACATGGTCTACCTGGGCGTCTTCCCGACCGCGCTGGCCTTCACGACGTGGGCGTACGCCCTCGCCCGTACGACCGCGAGCCGCATGGGCGCGACGACGTACGCGGTACCCGCCCTCGTGGTGCTGATGTCCTGGCTGTTCCTCGACGAGGTCCCGGGGCTGCTCACCCTGGCGGGCGGGGGGCTGTGCCTGGCGGGTGTGGCGGTGTCCCGTTCCCGTCCCCGGGCGGGAAAGGCCGCGGCCCCGGAGCGCACTCCGGAACCGCGGCCCGAGCCCGAGCCGGAACAAGCCTGACGGCAGGGCTCGTCAGCCGTGGGTCAGCTCTCGCGGGCCGACACTGCAGGCACTTCCGGCCCTTCCGGCACTCGGCCTTCTCCCGCCGCCGCCCGGCCCGCGAGGATCCTGATCGAGACGAGGGCGATCGCCGCGAGCCCGATGATGTACGCGGACACGGCCATCGATGTGCCGGTCGCCTCGAGGAGCAGGACCATCACGAAGGGGGCCAGTCCGCCACCGAACACGGCCGCGATCTGGTAGCCGAGCGAGGCGCCCGTGTAGCGCATCTCGGGCGTGAACAGCTCGGCGAACAGGGCGGCTTGAGGCCCGTACATGATGCTGAGGAAACAACTGGCGACGAATGTCCCGACCGCCAGCCACACCAGCGATCCCGTGTCGATCAGCAGGAACAGCGGCACGGCCCACAGCGCGATGCCGGCCGCCCCGAGCGCGTAGATCCTGATGCGCCCGATGCGGTCGGAGAGCGCGGCAGACGCGGGGATCAGCACGAGTTGAGTGAGGCTGACGCAGAGCGAGACGGTGAGCACCGCGCTGCGTTTCATGTCGAGTTCGCGGGTGGTGTAGTCGAGGACGCCCGTGATGAGGATGTAGAAGGTCGCCGTGTTCACGGCGAAGGAGCCGCCCGCGAGGAACACCGTGCCGAGGTGCCCGCGCAGGATCGTGCGCAACGGCGAACCCTTCTCGCCCTGCTCCTTCTGTGCCAACGCCCGCTCCGCTTGGCGGAATTCGGGGGTCTCCTCGACGCGGGTGTGGATGTACCAGGCAAGTCCGAGGACGAACAGCCCGACCAGGAATGGCACGCGCCAGCCCCAGGCCGCGAACGCGCTCTCGCTGGTGGCCGCCCCGACGACGAGGAAGACCGTGTTGGCGGTCACCACGCCGATGGGGACGCCGAGTTGGACGAAGCTGCCGTACACGCCCCGCTTGCCCTCGGGGGCGTACTCGGTGGCGAGCAGCATGGCGCCGCCCCATTGCGCGCCGACGGCGATGCCCTGCACGACGCGCAGGGCGACGAGCAGGATCGGGGCGGCGATGCCGATGGTGTCGTACGTGGGGAGCAGGCCGATGCCCGTGGTGGCCAGGCCCATCAGGGTCAGGGCGAGGACCAGCATCGGTTTGCGGCCTCGCTTGTCGCCGAGGTGGCCGGCGATGACGCCGCCGAGCGGACGGGCGAGGAAGCCCACGGCGAACGTGGCGAACGCGGCGAGCACTCCGGTGGAGGAGCCGCCCGCGGGGAAGTACAGGTCGCCCAGTACGAGGGCGGCCGCGATACCGAAGACGAAGTAGTCGTACCACTCGACGGCCGACGCGAGGGCGGCCGCGGTGGCCACCTTGCGGCGGTTGCGGGTGTCGGGAGCGGAGGTCGTGGCGGGGAGAGCGGAAGGTGCCGTGTCCATGCGTGCACACTCCGGTGGGTGCGGGGACGGAACGGGGGGTGGCCGCGGTTCCGGGGAACGTACTGACCGGACGGTATGGACGTCAACGGGTCCTGCAGCAGCAGTTTTTACCTGCACATGGCAACCAGTGGCGGGGCATGGGCACGCCGAAGGCCCCGGCCGCGCAATGCGGCCGGGGTCCCGGTGGCCGCGGGCTAGAAGACGACCAGGGCGCGCCCGCCCTTGCCCGCGATCATGTTCTCGAAGGCTGCCGGAATGCCCTCGAGGGCGATGCGGTCGGTGACCAGGTCACCGAGGTCGAGGCGGCCGGCGCGGATGTGCTCCGCCAGGACCGGCAGATCCCGCGCCGGATCGCAGTTGCCGTACACGCAGCCCGAGAGCGTCCTGCCCCAGTGGAAGATCTCCAGGGCGTTGAAGGTGACCTGCTGGTCCTTGCCGCCGATGCCGACGACCGTGGTGCGGCCGCCGCGCCGGGTGGAGTCCCAGGCGGTACGGATGGTCACGGCGCGGCCCACACATTCGACGGCCACGTCGACGCCCTGCTTGCCGGTGAGGGCGCGGATCTCGCGTGCGGTGGTGTCGGAGGCGACGACGTAGTCCGTCGCGCCCGCCGCGCGCGCCAGCGACTCCTTCTCCGGCGAGACATCGACCGCGACGATCTTCGACGCGCCCGCGATCCGGGCGGCCTGAAGGGCAGCCAGCCCGACCCCACCGACCCCGAACACCGCGACGGTCTCGCCCTGTCGGACCCCGGCGGAGTGGTGGACGGCCCCGTATCCGGTGAGGACGGCGCAGCCCAGGAGGGCGGCGTCGGCGAGGGGCACGCCGTCCGGTACGGGGAGGACGCATCCGGCGGCCACGACGGTCTCCTCGGCGAATGCGGCGACGTTCAGGCCGGGGTGGAGGTCGCTCCCGTCGGAGGCGCGGCGCGCGTACACGTTCCCGGCGCCGGTCAGCGCGTTGGCGCACAGCCAGACCTCGCCCAGCGAGCAGGCGTGACAACTTCCGCAGGAAGGCGCCCAATTGAGGACGACACCATCGCCGGGGACGACATGGGTGACGCCCTCGCCGACGGAGACGACGGTGCCGGCGCCCTCGTGGCCGAGGACGGCCGGGACGGGCACCCGCATGGTGCCGTCGGACAGGGAGAGGTCGGAGTGACAGACCCCGGCGGCGGCGAGCCGGACGCGGACCTGGCCAGGGCCGGGTTCCGGCAGGTCGATCTCGGCGATCTCCAACGGAGCGCCCACGGCGGGAAGTACGGCAGCGCGAACCACGTGAATGCTCCTGGCCTAGAACTGAAGGGACTTGGACTGGAGGTACTCGGACAGTCCGTGCGATCCCAGCTCGCGCCCCACGCCCGACTGCTTGTAACCCCCGAACGGGGCTGCGGGGTTGAAGCGTCCGCCGTTGATGTCGACCTGACCGGTGTCGAGCCGCCGAGCGAAGGCGACCGCCTCGGCCTCGTCGCCCGCCCACACCGCGCCCGCGAGCCCGTACACCGTGCCGTTGGCGATCCGGAGGGCGTCCGCCTCGTCCTCGTACCGGAGGATCGACAGCACCGGTCCGAAGATCTCCTCCTGGGCGATCGTCATGTCGGGTGTGACGTCGGCGAAGACGGTCGGGCTGACGAAGTACCCCTGATCCCGGGGCGCTTCGGGGCCACCCGCGACGATCCGGGCGCCCTCGGCGACGCCTTTCTCGATGTAACCCCGCACCCGTGCCTGCTGCTTGGCGTTGACGACCGGGCCGATGCGGTCGCCGTACTTCGCCGCGGCGGCCGCGGCCAGCTCGACCGCCTCGTCGTACCTCGCGGTGTGCACCAGCATGCGGGTCCAGGCGCTGCAGGTCTGGCCGGAGTTGGACATCACGTTGGCGACGCCGACACCGACGGCCTTGGCCAGGTCCGCGCTCGGCAGGACGACGTTGGCGGACTTGCCGCCGAGTTCGAGGGCGACCCGCTTGATCGCGGCGCCCGCGGTCGCGCCGATCCGCTTGCCGACGGCCGTGGAGCCGGTGAAGGAGACGAGATCCACGTCCGGGTGTTCGGCGAGGGCCTGTCCGGCGACCGGGCCGAGGCCGGTGACGAGGTTGAAGACACCGGCCGGGACGCCCGCCTCGGCCACGGCCTCGGCGAAGAGCTGGGCGGTGAGCGGGGTGTCCTCGGCGGGCTTGAGCACCACCGTGCAGCCCGCGGCGAGCGCCGGGGCGACCTTGGCGACGATCTGGTGCAGCGGGTAGTTCCAGGGCGTGATCGCGCCGACGACACCGACGGGCTCCTGGTAGACGGTCGAGTTCCCGACCTTCTCCTCGAAGGCGTGGGTCGCCGCCAGTTCGGCGTACGAGCCCGCCACCGCGATCGGCACGCCCACGTGCACCATCTGCGAGAACGGCAGCGGCGCCCCGAGTTCGGCCGTGACGGTCTCGGCGATCTCGTCCTTGCGGGCGACGAGCACGTCATGCAGTGCGGTGAGCGTGGCGGCCCGTTCGGCGGGCGGGGTCGCGGCCCATCCGGGGAGGGCGGCACGTGCGGCCCGTACGGCGATGTCGACATCCTCGGCGGTGCCCGCCGGGACCCGGCCGATCACCTGCTCGTCGACCGGGTTCACGACCTCGATCGTGTCCGCGCCGGCGGCGGGGCGCCAGGCGCCGTCGATGTACATGCCGTCGTGTGCCTTCATCGTGTTCCTCCCGAGCGGGGCCGCGTCGTCCGCACCCTAAACTAGCGATGATAGTTTTCGGGCGCCAGAGGGACCCGGCGGAACCGGCCCGCCCCGGCTTCACGGGCACCCTCGGCCCAGAGGACTCAGAAGTCGACCCTAGTCGGTTCGTCCACCCTGGCCACGGACTCCTGAGCGAAGGCCTTCTCGTAC
The DNA here is from genome assembly GCF_044457265.1 of Streptomyces sp. NPDC050564. Lineage (NCBI taxonomy): Bacteria > Bacillati > Actinomycetota > Actinomycetes > Kitasatosporales > Streptomycetaceae > Streptomyces > Streptomyces sp. NPDC050564. Next base: position 22,647 of record NZ_JBITGS010000027.1, read on the forward strand.
GCGCGCCGGATCTCCTCGATCTTCTTGTCGCTCGCGCGTGCCTGCGCCACCGGATACATCAGGATCAGCTCGTACGACCGCTCGCGCTCGATCGTGCCGCGCGCGTCCCGCCACTGCCCGCGCCCGTTCTGCACGGTGAGTCCGTCGGGAAAGTCCGGCGTCACCTCCTTGTCGACGAAGGCCATGAACTGCCGGTCGGTGACGACCGCGCCGCCGTCGGGCCGCTCCGTCCCGAAGAAGAGCCGACTCTCGATGTACGCCTGGCCACGGACCGGGGCCCGCGGCTCCGGGTCGCCGAGGAGCGCGTACGCCGTCGGGGCGCCGGCGGCGAGCAGGGCGGTGGCGGTCACGGCAGCCGGACGGGAGCGAGTGCCGCTGTACGGAGTCATGCCGCCTGCCTAGCGGAACCTACTCCTCCAGATCCGGCAGCCGCGCCGGAGCCGGGCAGATGCGTTCACCGTGCTGGTCGAAGACGAACAGATGGGCGATGTCGACGAGGAGGGGCACCTGCATGCCGTGGCGGAGTTCGATGTCGGGGGTGGTGCGGACGACGAGATCACCGGGCAGACGGCCGTCCGGCGGCGCCGGTTCGGGGTAGTCGGGTCCCGCGTCCCCCGGATGCTCCAGGACCACGACCGGCCCGGCCCGCAGCGCTCCCGCGCGCTCCCGCAGCCGGTCCAGGACAGTGCCCTCGCGGCGCCGTCGCCGGGCCGGACGGGTCGGGCGCGGTGCCTCCAACTCCGGTACGACGGCGGGCCGCGAGCCGGTGTTGAAGTGGACGAGGACCTCGTGCCCCTGGAACTCCACATGCTCGACGAGCCCGCTGATCGCCACCTCACTCGGCCGCGCGGCGGACGGCTTGGCGAGCCGGATCGCCTCGGAGCGCAGCCCGACGATGACCTCGCGGCCCTGCTGCACCCGCAGCAACTGGTGGTCCAGGGAGAGCGGTTCGGGCAGTCTCAGGTACTGCTTGCCGAGGCTGATCGACATGGCCCCGTCGAGCGGCGCCCGGACGAGGCCGCGCAGCAGGTTGATCCGCGGGGTGCCGATGAAGGCGGCGACGAAGACGTTCGCGGGCAGCCCATAGACCGTGCGCGGTGTGCCCAACTGCTGCAGAACTCCGCCGCGCAGCACCGCGACACGGTCGCCGAGCGACATCGCCTCGGCCTGGTCGTGGGTGACGTACACCGTCGTGGCACCCAACTCCCGGGTGAGCCTGGAGATTTCGGCCCGCAGGTGATTACGGAGCTTGGCGTCGAGGTTGGACAGCGGCTCGTCCATGAGGAAGGCGGAGGGATGGCGGGCGATCGCCCGGCCCATGGCGACACGCTGGCGTTCGCCGCCGGAGAGCTGGTTGGGGAAGCGGTCGAGGAGGTCCTGGATACCGAGCATCCGGGCGGTGGCGTCGACGCGCGGACGCGGATCCTCGCCGGGCGTCTCGATGCGCAGCGGGAAGCCGATGTTGTCGCGGCTGGTCATGCTCGGATAGAGGGCGAAGTTCTGGAACACCATCGCCATGTCCCGCCCGGACGGCGGCAGATCGTTGGCGTACTCGCCGTCGAGGCGCACCTCGCCCTCGGTGACCTCCTCCAGCCCGGCGATCATTCTCAGCACGGTCGACTTGCCGCAGCCGGACGGCCCGAGCAGCACGAGGAACTCGCCCGGCCGGATGTCGAGCGACAGCCGCTCCACCACGCGGACACCGCGGGTGTACGACTTGCTGACGTTGTGCAGAGAGATGGCGCGTGTCATGACGGGTGCCCCCGGGGGCTCACGGGACTCTGGTGCTCCGCGGTCGAAGTCCCGTGCGGGTCGTACGGGACGTATGAGTCACGGAAGTTAACGGACCGCGCATGCCCGGGGGAAGATGCACGGCGGGATCGGACGGTCCGGTTCGACACGGGCGGAAACGGACGATCGCCTACCGGTGGAGCGGAGGACCGGGTGCGGGGGGAAAGCGGACGATCGGCTACCGGGGAACCGAGTCCTCGATCGCGCGCCGCCGGGCTCGACGCGGCGGGTGCCTCACCTGGTGTCGGCCCGCCTCCGGGTCTCCGTGAGGTGCGCGAACACGACGACATTGCCGGCATAGCCCCTCTTGCGGTCATAGACACCGCCGCACGTAATCAGACGCAGCTCGGGGCGCCCCCTGTCGCCGTACACCTCCTTGTCGGGGAAGTGCGCCTTCTCGTACGTCTTCACGGCGTCCACCGTGTAGACGGCGGTCCGCCCGTCGGCGCGCCGGACTTCGACTAGCCTGCCGGGCCGGAGCTGGCCGAGCGCGACGAAGACCGCGGGCCCCGTCCTGGTGTCGCGGTGGCCGACCGCGACGGCCGTGCCCGACTCGCCCGGCGTCGGCCCGCCCTCGTACCAGCCGACCAGTTTCGGATTGTTCACGGGCGGCGCGGCGAGCCGCCGCTCACGGTCGAGCCGGAGACCGACGATCGGGGCCTCCAGGCCGAAGTACGGGATGCGGAGCGAGGTCGCCGGGGAGCGCGGGAGAGGTTTGGGCGGGGGTGCGGGCCGGACCGGCCGGGCGGGCGGGAGACGGCGGGGCTTGGCGCCGCGCTCGTCGCCGCCAGCCCGGCGGGAGTTCGTCCCGCCGGCGAGTCGGCCTGCCACGGCCGGGTCGGCGAGTTCGGCGCCGGCCGCGACGACGGGCCCGGCGGGCTCGTCGTCCCCCGCCCACCGGACGCCGCCCACCACCAGAGCGACGACGACCACGACGGTCCGCGTCAGGCGGTAGGCGCGCGTCCGGTACCAGGGCCTGCGGGAGCGCCTACGCGGCGCCATCGGGGCGGCGGCGCAGCCGGAGGTACACGACTCCCCCGGTCACGACGAGGCCCACGGCCACCGCGCCGGCGACCGGCGAGAAGTCCCGGGGGGCGACACCGCCGCCGCCGGCGGGGGGTCCGCCGTTCGGGCCGCCGGGTCCGCCGCCGAGCGGAGTCCCGGTCGGCGGGCTCGGGGTGCCGGACGCGCAGTCGACCTCGAAGACCTTGTGCCTGCCCGCGCCGTTGGCGCCTTCGAAAGTCCAGGTGAGCCTGTACTGGCCGTTCGGCAGTGAGAGATCTTTGGTCCAGCCGTGGCCGGAAGGAGGAATGGCGATGTCGCCCGCGAGGGCCACACCGTCCGCCACTTGAGCTTGGGTCTCGATGGACCAGCTGACGTTCTGCAGGCCGCCAAAGTTGAAGGCGTCGAGGTAGAACCCGCACACCGTCGGATCGTTGTTCTGAGAGTCGACGGGCACGGTCGCCTTGTGGATCTTTACGTCTCCGTTGTCACCAGGAGCTGCGACGGCGGCCGGTGCCCCCATCAGGGCGGCGCCCGCGGCGGTGAGGGCCGCCAGGGTGGCGGCGCCCGTGCAGGCGCCGACGCGGCGCTGAAGAGACGAGGTGGGCATGCTCAGTCCTCCGAGTCAGATGATTGTCATACAAGTCCAACTGTCATCTGACTGCCTCTCACATGTGCCCCGGTGATCTCGGCAACAGCGCCCTGCGCCCCGTCAGATATCGCTCTTCCGGCGCAACGGCACCCTGGCCCGCGGAGCCTCACCACCGACTCGTGCGGGCTTCTCCGGCGAGCGCAGCGCGATCCCCGACGACAGCAGCAACAACGCGCCCAGCATCACGAACGGCGCGGCCACGCCCGCGACACCGGCGACCAGGCCGGCCGTCGCGGGGGCAGCGACCTGACCGAGCCGGTTGCCGGTCAGGCGCAGGGCGAGGGCCGTGGAACGGGCGCCGTCAGGAGCGGCCTGGACGACCGTCGTCATGGAGAGCGGCTGACCGACACCGAGACAGAAGCCGAGCACGATGAGCATCAGGGCCAGCGCCCACACCGGCACCGGCAGCGCGATGCCCGCGCACAGCAGACCCCCCAGCAAACACGTCACGGTGAGCAGCAGAGACCGGCCGAGCAGCCGCAGCAAGGGCGTCAGCACCAGGCGGCAGGCAATGGTGGCCGCCGCCCGCAGACTCAGCAACACACCGATCGCCGACGGCGCGATGTCCCGATGCTCGCCGACGACCGGCAGATACGCGGTGAGAATGTCCGTCGCGGACAGCACGGCGAGGCTGATGAAGATGCCCGCCGGCACGCCCCGGGCCCGCAGAATGCGCTGGACGGGCACGCGTTCGCCTTGTCCGGTACGGGACTTGACGGCCGTTCGGTCCTCGATGCGCCACAGCGAAGTGAACGAGACCGCGGCGACCGCACCCGCCACGAGCAGCGCGAGCGCGCTGCTGCCCGCCATGTCGGGACCGCCGATCAGCACGCCCGCCGCGATCGGGCCGATCAGCTGGCCGAGCGAGACCCCGATGGTGAACTGGGCGAAGTTGCGGTCCTGTTCGTGCGGGGCGGACTGGCGGGCGACAAGCGATTGGCCACCGATCACGAAGCAGAGGTGGCCGAGGCCCATGACTCCGCTCCACGCCGCCATCGCGGGCAGCGAGTCCGCCCTACCGCTCAGCGCGCAGCCGCCGGCTATGAGCACGACACCGGCGGGCAACAACGGCGCACAGCGGCCGTGGTCCGTGCGACGGCCCAGTGGTACGGCGGCGAACAGCGGCAACAGCGCGTACACGGCCGCGATCACACCGACCGCGCGCTCGTCCGCGCCCAGCGCGAGGGCCCGGTAGGAGACAGCGGGCCGGGCCATCGACACCGCTCCCTGTGTGAAGGTGAAGGCGATGACGAGGCGCAGCAGCCAGCCGCGATTCCGACCGGGCTCCACGGTGATCCTCCGATGACGGACGACAGATGACAGGTGGCGAGTGGAGGGTGACGGTTTCCGGCTGACAGATGTCGATGTCTGTCAGCCGATGACCGCCGATCAGATGATGCCGAACAGAATTCCGGCCCCCAGCACCACCAACGACGTGAGCGCCGCCCACTTCACCACGAACCGCGTGTGGTCGCCGAACTCCACCTTCGCCATGCCCACCAGGACGTATACGGCCGGCACCAGCGGGCTCGACATGTGCAGCGGCTGCCCCACGAGCGAAGCGCGGGCGATCTCCAGGGACGAGACCCCGTGCGCCTGCCCCGCCTCGGCGAGGACGGGAAGGATGCCGAAGTAGAAGCCGTCGTTCGACATGAAGTACGTGAGCGGAATGCTCAGGACGCCGGTGACGAAGGCCATGTGCGGGCCCATGCCGGCCGGGATGTTGGAGACCAGCCACTTGGCCATGTGGTCGACCATGCCGGTGCCCTGGAGGACGCCGGTGAAGACCGCGGCGGCGAAGACCATGCCGGAGACGTTGAGGACGTTCTCGGCGTGGGCGCCGAGGCGGGCCTTCTGGTCGGGCATGTGCGGGAAGTTGACGGTGAGCGCGAGCGCGGCGCCGAGCAGGAAGAGGACCGGGATCGGCAGCCACTCCATGATCATGGCGGTGAGCAGGGTGACCGTGAGGAGCGCGTTGAACCAGTAGAGCTTGGGGCGCAGGGTCGCGCGGTTCGGGTCGAGCCCCTGGAAGCCGTCGTCCTCGGAGGAGTCCGCCTCCGGGGCGTCCGCGTCCGTACCGGAGCCCGAACCGCCGGTCGCCACGGCCTTCTTGCCGGCGGAGCCGGACCCCGAGCCGCCCGCGCCGACCAGAACCGTCTCCGCCTCCTGCGGCTCCAGCACCTCGTCCAGCGTCAGCACGCCCAGCCGCTTGCGCTCGCGGCGGCCGAGGACGTACGAGAGGGCGAAGACGCCGAGGAGACCGACGGCGAGGGCGGGGATCATCGGGACGAAGATGTCGCTCGCGTCGAGCTTCAGCGCGGTCGCGGCGCGGGCGGTCGGGCCGCCCCAGGGCAGCGTGTTCATCACGCCGTTGGCCATCGCGGCGACACCGGTCATCACGACCAGGCTCATCTTCAGGCGCTTGTACAGCGGGTACATCGCCGAGACCGTGATCATGAAGGTGGTCGAGCCGTCCCCGTCGAGGGAGACGATCGCCGCGAGGACCGCCGTGCCGACCACGATCCGCAGGGGGTCGGCCTTGCAGAACTTGAGGATCCCCCGGACGATCGGGTCGAAGAGACCGACGTCGATCATCACACCGAAGTAGACGATCGCGAACATCAGCATCGCCGCCGTGGGAGCGAGGCTGGTGACGCCGTCGATGACGTAGTCACCGAGCTTGGCGCCCTTTCCGACGAAGACACAGAAGAGTGCCGGGATCAGCACGAGCGCCGCGATCGGCGACATCTTCTTCAGCATGATCAGGACCAGGAAGGTCGCGATCATGGCGAAGCCGAGGATGGTCAGCATGAAATGGATACCTAACGTTCGCCCTTGAACTCCCACCAGGGCCGGCGGTAGGGCGACGTTAGGTCGGGCCCGCAAGCGTTAACAAGACGTTGACACGCGAGCAATAAGCGCAAAACTCCAGGTCACAGGCCTGTCTCGGTGAGCGCGAGCTCCACGGGCACGCCGTTGAGCACCGCCGTGCCCGACAGCGGATCAAGAAGCGAGCCGTCGAGGAGCTGATTGACGTTGACGCCCGGGTCCAGCGCTGCGTGGCTCATCCGGGTGCCGGGGCGGTCGTGCCCCCAGCCGTGCGGCAGGCTCACCACACCGCGTCGTACGGCGTCGGTGATCTCGGCGGGGGCCGTCACCTCTCCCCCGGCGCCCTTGACGCGTACGGCAGCCCCGTCGGCGAGCCCGAGGCGTTCTGCGTCCTCGGGGTGGATGTGCAGAGTGCAGCGGTTGGAGCCGCCGGTGAGGGCGGGCACGTTGTGCATCCAGCTGTTGTTGGAGCGCAGATGGCGGCGGCCCACCAGCACCAGGGCCGCCGGGCGCTCGCGCAGGGCGTCGCGCAGTCGCGGCAGATCGTCGACGATCGGGCCGGGCAGCAGCTCGATCTTCCCGCTGGGCGTCTTCAGCGGCTGCGGCAGGCGCGGCCGCAGCGGTCCGAGGTCGATGCCGTGCGGATGGGCCAGCAGCTTCGCGAGGCTCAGCCCGTCCGGCCTGGCGCCGAAACCGTCGCCGTACGGGCCGAGGCGCAGCATCATGTCGAGCCGCCGCTCGGGGCCGTTGACACCGGTGAGCCGGTCGGCGAGTTCCTTCGGGTCGCGGCCGTGCACCGGGGAGTGTGCCTCGGTGACGGACTTGCCGAGGGTGGAGTCGATGACCATGGCGTCCACGGCGGACGGGTCGGCGCCGTGCATACCGGTCGCGGCGAGGACGAGCCGGGCGAGGATCTCGGTCTCCGCCATGCGGCCCTGCTCCAGGGGAACGGCCGGGCGGTTGTAGCGGACCTGGTTGCGTACGGCGAGGGTGTTGAAGGCGAAGTCGTGGTGCGCGCTCTGCGAGGGCGGGGGCGGCGGCAGGACGACGTGGGCGTGGCGCGAGGTCTCGTTCAGGTACGGGTCGACGCTGACCATGAAGTCCAGGGCGCCCAGCGCCTTGTCGAGGCGGTCGCCGTCCGGTGCGGACAGTACGGGGTTGGCGGCGACGGCGATGACGGCGCGGACCGGGCTGCCGTCCTCGGTGGCGGTGTCGATCTCCTCGGCGAGGGCGGAGAGCGGCAGTTCGCCCTTGGCTTCGGGGTGGCGGCTCACCCTGCTGTGCCAGCGGCCGAGCGCGAAGCCGTGTCCGGGGCCCGCGGGCCGGGGCGTCCTGTCGGTCGCGGCCTGCGGGAAGAGGGCACCGCCGGGCCGGTCGAGGTTGCCGGTGAGGATGTTGAGGACGTCGACGAGCCAGCTGGCGAGGGTGCCGTGCGGGACGGTGCAGCTGCCGATACGGCCGTAGACGGCGGCGGTGGGCGCGGCGGCGAGCTCGCGTGCCAGTGCCCGGATGGTGTCCGCGTCGACGTCGCAGGCCTGGCTCGCGGCCTCGGGGGGGAAGTCGCGTACAGCGTCGGCGAGTTCGTCGACGTCCCGGACGTGCGGGGCGAGGGCTCCGAGGTCGACGAGCTTCTCCTCGAAGAGGACGTACGCCATCGCCGCGAGCAGCAGTGCGTCGGTGCCGGGTCGGATCGCCACGTGACGGTCGGCGAGCTTGGCCGTACGCGTCCGGCGCGGGTCGATGACCGTCAGCGTGCCGCCGCGTGCGCGCAGCGCCTTGAGCTTGCCGGGGAAGTCGGGGGCGGTGCACAGACTCCCGTTGGATTCCAGGGGGTTGGCGCCGATGAGCAGGAGGTGGTCGGTGTGGTCGAGGTCGGGCACGGGGATCGCGTTGGCGTCGCCGTACAGCAGCCCGCTGGAGACGTGCTTGGGCATCTGGTCGACGGTGGAGGCGGTGAAGACACTGTGGGTGCGCAGCGCGGTGAGCAGGACGGGCGGGTAGAGGGCGCCGGCCATGGTGTGCACGTTCGGGTTGCCGAGGACGATGCCGACGGCGTGCGGCCCGTACTGCTCGACGACCGGCCGCAGTCCCGCGGCCACCGCGTCGAACGCCTCCTCCCAGGTCGCCTCCCGCAGTTCGCCGCCCTTGCGGACGAGGGGGGCGCGCAGCCGGTCCGGATCCCCGTCGACCGCCCCGAAGGAGGCGCCCTTCGGACAGATGAACCCTTTGCTGAACACATCGTCACGGTCGCCCCGGGCACCGGTCACCCGGGTGCCCTCGATGGTGAGCGTCAGCCCGCAGGTGGCCTCGCACAAGGGGCACACGCGCAAGGCGGTGCGGGAGTCGGGGGTGGTGCCGGAGGTGCGGGACACGGGTCCTCCCGGAGGGCGGTGGCGGCGGTGGCACACGGACTGGGCCGAGCATACCGACCGGTATGCATGGAGGGGAGGGGTCACTGGGGGTGCGGTCGGAAATTTGCCAGTGGTTCACCGCCCACGTGAACCCTTCAGTCCAGGACCCTGGCCAGGTACGCCCGCAACAGCTCCCGCGCCTCCTCGATGATCCGCTCGTCTCCGTCCGGCGCGATCCGGAAGGCCAGGTGGACCAGGGTGTCCGCGGTCTCCACGGCGATCAGGAAGGTGCGGCGGAGATCCTCGTCGGGGGTGCGGTCGAGGTAGCCGGAGAGCAGTTCGGTGAGGCGGTCGGCAACTCGGGTGTTGGGCTGGGCGGCTCCGGAGCCGACGGGGATCTGGTTGCCGAAGTCGACGAGGGAGAAGCCGGGCGCGGTGCGCTTCATGGCGAGGTATTCGTCGAGCACGGCGTCCATGGCCGCGCGCCAGCCTCCGCCGCCCGCCTCCTGGAGGCGCTCGGTGACGCGCTCGGCATAGCGCTCCAGGTTGCGCTGGGCGAGCGCGTCGGCCATGGCGCGCTTGTTGCCGAAGAAGCGGTAGACGGAGCCGATGGGCACACCGGCCCGCTGGGCCACGGCACGGGTGCTCAGGGCGTCGTAGCCGACCTCGTCGAGGAGGTCGGCGCAGGCGTCGAGGATTCTGGTCAGTCGTTCGGCACTGCGCCGCTGTACGGGCGCTCTGCGCAGCGAGGTCGCATGGGGCACGGGCTTCATGATGCCTTTCCGCCGGGGTCCGGTGAACCTCCCGTATCAGTACGGGCCCCGATGCCGGTCCCACTCATGGTCGTGGTCGCGGTCGGTGGCACCGCCGACCCGGCCTTGGACGCCGTGATGTCGGCGGTGCTCTCGACCGGTTTGCCGTGGACGGCCCACACGGTGCCGTCGTCCGCGTACAGACGCGCGGTGACTTGGTGGGTGCCGCGCGGGACGAGGTCGCCGGCCAGGTGGTACTCGGCGGTGCGGAGCCGGGCGATGGTCCGGCCGTCCACATACAGGTGGGCGATGCCCCGGCCGGCCACCGGCACGGGGCGGGTGCCCTTGGGTGAGAAGCGGAAGCGGTGGACGGTCAGTGTCACGTCCCAGCTGTCGTCGGAGTCCGGCTGGACCTCGATCTCGACCTCCGGTGCACCCTTCTTGTCCACTTCACGGTAGAGCCGCCCTTCCTCGTCGGACTCATCCAGCAGCTTGCCCACGGGGGAGGCCGACATTCCGTCCTTGCGCTCGTGCGCGTCGCTGGTGGCGCAGCCCGCCGATCCGACGAGCAGGGCGCAGACCGCGAGCGCGGCGAGCAGTCCACGCTTCCACGACATGCCGGGGAGCGTAGAACACCGCTCCGACAGCCGGATCCCCCTGGAGTCGGGTTCTTGGGCGGTACGCCAAGCCCTGGGTAGTACTCCGGGAGACGATTTCACTCACTGCGGTACGCCACCCATGGCCGATCCCGTGCGATGCGCGGAGTCCACCCCTTGCGCGCGGAAAACCTGAATCCTACGGTGATGCATAGGAATCAGGCGCGAGGGAGCGATCATGAGCGGGGACGCGAGGAAGACGGCCGAGGGGCTGACCTACTTGTCCGGTTTCGGCAACGAATTCAGCTCGGAGGCGGTTCCGGGGGCACTGCCGAACGGCCGCAACTCGCCGCAGCGCGCACCGCTCGGGCTGTACGCGGAGCAGCTGAGCGGTACGGCGTTCACCGAGCCGAGGGCGCACAACCGGCGCTCGTGGCTGTACCGGATCCGTCCGTCGGCCGCACACCCCGCGTTCGCCCGCGTGGACAACGGCGCGCTCCGCACGGCTCCCTTCACGGAGGCGGCGCCCGACCCGAACCGGCTGCGCTGGAACCCGCTGCCCGAGCCCCCGGCCGGGACGGATTTCGTACAGGGCCTGTGGACCCTCGGCGGCAACGGCGACGCGACCCAGCGCACCGGCATGGCGGTGCACCTGTATCACGCCAACTCCTCGATGGAGCGGGTGTTCAGCGACGCCGATGGTGAACTGCTGATCGTGCCGGAGCGCGGCGGGCTGCTGCTGCGGACCGAATTCGGCCTGCTGCATGTGGAGCCGAGCCAGGTCGCGCTGATTCCCCGTGGTGTCCGCTTCCGTGTGGACCTCCTGGATGACTCCGCCCGGGGCTATGTGTGCGAGAACTATGGGGCGCCCTTCCAGCTGCCCGACCTCGGCCCGATCGGCGCCAATGGCCTCGCCAACGCCCGCGACTTCCTCGCACCCGTCGCCGCGTACGAGGAAGTCGAGGGCCCGGTCGAGGTGGTGAACAAGTTCTGCGGCAACCTCTGGACGGCGACGTACGACCACTCGCCGCTGGATGTGGTCGCCTGGCACGGCAACCATGTTCCGTACATCTATGACCTGCGCCGCTTCAATGTGATCGGCACCATCAGCTACGACCACCCGGACCCGTCGATCTTCACGGTGCTGACGTCCCCGTCGGACACTCCGGGCCTGGCCGGCGTCGACTTCGTGGTCTTCGCGCCGCGCTGGCTGGTGGGCGAGGACACGTTCCGGCCGCCGTACTTCCACCGGAATGTGATGAGTGAGTACATGGGGCTCATCGAGGGCGCGTACGACGCGAAAGCGGAGGGCTTCGTTCCGGGCGGCGGCTCGCTGCACAACATGATGTCGGCGCACGGGCCGGACCGGGAGACCTTCGACCGGGCGAGCGCCGCGGAGCTGCGCCCGCAGAAGATCAACGACGGGCTCGCTTTCATGTTCGAGACGCGCTGGCCGGTCACCGGGACGGCCCAGGCGCAGCGGGCGGAGCATCTGCAACAGGGGTACGACGGTGTGTGGCAGGGCCTCCAGCGGCACTTCCGGCCGGGCTCCCGCCCGGTGGACTGAGATTCACTGCCCGTTGCATTCACGGCCCGCGACCGGTACGGATACCCTCGTGACCTCCTTCGCCCCGGACTCGATCGTCCTGAACCGCAAGCTTCCGCTCTGGTATCAGGTCTCGCAGTCCCTGCGTGCCTCGATACTCGGCCGCTCGCCCCAGGACCCGCTGCGGCTGCCCACGGAGGAGCAGCTCGCGGGGCACTACGGGGTGAGTGTGCTGACCATGCGGCAGGCGCTCAAGGAGCTGGAGGACGAGGGGCTCATCACACGCCATCGCCGGCGAGGCACGTTCATCGAGCCGAGCGCTCAGCGGGGCGCGCCCGTGCGCCTGCTCGGCTCGGTGGACGCGATCGTCGCCCAGCAGTCCGGCATGGCCACCGAGCTGCTGGAACAGGGGAAAGCTCCGGTTTCGGCAGAATTGATGGAGTATTTCCCGGATGTGGACGAGGTCGCGATGTATCACCGGTTGCGCGGCGACGAGAAGACGGGCGAGCCGACGAACCACGCGCGCAACTACATCAGGCCGGAGCTGGCGGAGCGCATCGACCGCGAGGATCTGATCCGCTGGCCGATGACCAAGGTGCTGCGGGACGTGATCGGCGTCAGCATCAGCCGCATCACCGACACCGTGGAGGCGCGGCTCGCGGACCCGGAGACGGCGCGGCTGCTCCAAGTACCGCTGCTCAGCCCGATCCTGCGCTACACGGGCGTCATCTACGACCAGGAGGGGCGGGCCCTCGACGTGGCCGTCATCCACTACCGCGGAGACCGCTTCTCCTTCACGGTCACCCTCGACACCCACTGATCACGTCGTACGATGCCGAGCGTGACGCACGACGACGCTCCGCTGCTCGCGGACCTCATGCCGTGGTCCGTCGCACCGCCGAGGCTGGGCCGGGGGTGGCCGACGGCGCCCGACGCGGCGACCCTGAGGGCACGCTGGGACGCCTTGATGAAGGCCGAAGGGCCGGACCGCGAGACGCTGTTCGGCCCGACGCGCTCGCGCACGACGCACTCGGCGGTGGCGCAGCTGCCGGGGCAGTCCACCGGGACGGGTCGGCTGGCGCGCGAGTCGGGTCCCTGCCCCGAGCCGGTACGCGTCCTGCACGGCCCCTTCGACGAGCAGTGGCTGATTCCCGACCACCGGCTGATCGACGCGGCGCGCCCCGAGTTGTGGCGGGTGGCCGATGACCTTCAGGTGTTCGCGGTCGAGCAGACGGTGGTTCCCGATGCGTCGGGGCCGGTGCTGCTGGCCGCCTCCGCGCTGCCCCTGAGCGCCGGTCGCGCGGGCCGCGTCCGCCCCCTCTACCGGCGCCCCGCCGGCCTCGAACCGAATCTGACTCCGGGCCTGTTGGAGCACCTCGGCACCCGCCTGGGCCACTCCCCCACCCCCGCCGACGTCCTCGCCTGGACGGTGGCGGTCGCGCGCGCCGGCCGCGACGGACGGGTCGTCCCGCTCACCGCCACCCCCGAGGTGTGGGCGCACGGCGTCGAGTTGGGCCACCGGATGCTGTGGCTGATGCGCCGCCACGGCGAGCGCCCCAAGCTTCCCGGCGGCCGCCGCCCGTACGTCCGCGCCCCGCTCCCGGCCCGCCCGCTGGAGATGCACTACGACCGCGACGAGGAGGCCCTCCACCTCGACGAGGGCCGGGTCTCGCCCGTGCCCCCGCAGGCCTGGGACTTCGAGGTGGGCGGAGTGCGCGTACTGGAGCAGTGGTTCTCGGCCAGGACGGAACTGCCGCCCGACCCGGGCACCCTGGAGGCGATCCGGCCCGCCACCTGGCCGCAGGCCTGGACGTCCGAGCTGCTGGAACTCGTCACGGTACTCGCGCTGCTCGCGGAACTGCGCCCCCAACAGGCCGAATTGACGATCGAGTCACCGATCACGCGGGCCCAGCTGCGCAAGGCCGGCGTGCTCCCGGTTCCGGACACGGCGCGTCGGCCGGCCTCCGTCCTCGACCACCACGAAGAGGGCCCCGAAGGGCAGTTCGCCCTGATCTAGGGCCTGTCGTTTGGATCAGGCCCTAGCCCTTCGGCTCGAACGCGTCGAGGACCCGCCCCAGCGCCCGCTCGAACACCGCCTCCAGGTCGATGGGCCCGGCGTCCTGCATGAAGGCCGCGGCCATACGCGGATAGGCGCCGGTCGCCATCTGCGACCCCAGATAGGCGATCCGGACCGCGTTCTCCTGCTCCTCCGACCAGGGCAGCGAACGGGAGCGTTCGGCGGTGGCCAGTTCATTGCCGACGTAGGTCGTCACGACCCCGTTGACCATGGCGATCAGCTCGAACTTCGTGCCGTACCGCGCCTCCAGCGGGTCGAGGCAGGCAAGGCAGTGCTCCAGGTAGCGCAGGGCGTTGGGGCTGAAGCCGTAGACCGGGGACATGAGACCCGGCAGCCAGGTGTGTCGGTGCATGAGGGCACGGGTCTGACGGGCGACCCGGAGCATGTCGGCGCGCCAGTCGCCCGAGGGCTCCTGAATGTCGTGCTCGCCGCTGATGGCGTCGACCATCAGCTCGTACAGGTCCTCCTTGCGCGGCACGTAGTTGTAGAGCGACATCGTGCCGCAGCCCAGCTCGGCGGCCACACGCCGCATCGAGACCGCGTCGAGCCCCTCCGTGTCCGCGATCCGCACGGCGACGGCCGCGATGTCCGCACGGCTGTACGCCGGCCGCGGACCACGGCCCGCGCGCTCGGGACGAGCCCAGATCACTTCGGGTACGGCGTTGCGCCCTGCCATTGGTCGATCACCTCGCGACCATCCTAGTTACGTACGGCGTACGTAGTGCGCTATGGTCACCCCATGACTACTACGTACGCTGTACTTAGTGAAGGGCTGGAGAAACGCTTCGAGGACGTCCATGCCGTGCGCGGCCTGGACCTGGCCGTGGCACAGGGCACGGTCTGCGGAGTGCTGGGACCGAACGGCGCGGGCAAGACCACGGCCGTACGGTTGCTCACCACACTGCTGCGACCCGACGCAGGGTCCGCGCGTGTCGCCGGGCACGATCTCGCGCGGGAGGCCGCGGCCGTCCGCCGGAGCATCGGGGTCACCGGGCAGTACGCCTCGGTCGACGGCGACCTCACCGGGCGCCAGAACCTGCGGCTCTTCGCGAAGCTGCACCGCGTGCGGGACGCGGGGGTACGGGCCGCCGAGCTTCTCGACCGCTTCGGGCTGGCCGAGGCCGCCGACCGGTCGGCGTCCACCTACTCCGGCGGCATGCGGCGCCGGCTCGACCTGGCGGCGAGTCTGATCCGGCGCCCTGCGGTGCTCTTCCTGGACGAGCCCACCACCGGGCTCGACCCCGCCAGCCGCAATCAGATCTGGGCGGCCGTGCGTGCGCTGACGCGCGAGGGCACGACCGTGCTGCTGACCACGCAGTACCTGGAGGAGGCCGACCAACTGGCCGACGACATCGTCCTCGTGGACCACGGAAGGGTCGCCCACTCCGGCTCGCCCGCCGAACTCAAGGCGCTCATCGGCTCGTACGCCGAAGTCGTCGTCGCCCACGCGGACGCCATGGTTCAGGCGGCCGCAGTGCTGGACCGACTCACCGGCCGCGAGCCCACGTTCGACCAGGAGCGGCACGTGGTGGGCGCCGTCACCACCGACCCGACGCTGACGCTGCCCCGGCTCGTCCGCGAACTCGACGCGGCGGGCGTGCCGCTGCTCGACGCCGCCCTGCGCCCGCCGACCCTCGACGACGTCTTCCTCCGACTCACCGAAGGCCGGAACGAAGCCCCGACCGGCCGCAAGGAGCTCGTGACATGAGTACGTTGGCATACGACGGGACCGCGATGCTGGGCCGCCAGCTGCGGCGGATCCGCAACAATCCGGGCCTGGCGATCCTCACCCAGACCATGCCCATCACCATGCTGCTGTTCTTCGGGTACGTCTTCGGCAGCGCTCTCGCGATGCCCGGCGAGGAGTACCGCGCCTTCCTCGTACCGGGGTTGCTGGTGGCGACCGCGGCCAACGGGATCATGACAGGCATGTTCCAGGCGGCCCAGGACTCGCACCGGGGTGTGATGGACCGCTTCCGCACGCTGCCCATGAGCCGTGCGGCCGTCCCGCTCGGGCAGGCGGTGGCGGACCTGGTCGTCACGGCCGCCGGGACGGTACCGCTGCTGCTCGTCGGACTCGCGGTCGGCTGGCGGATCGAGGGCTCGGCACTCGAAGCGGCGGGCGCCGTAGGGCTGTTGCTGCTGTTCCGGTTCGCGGCCACGTGGATCGGGATCTTCCTCGGCCTCCTCTCCCGGAGCGAGGAGGCCGCCGGCCAACTGGGCAGCGCGACCTTCATGCTGCCTCTGCTGTCCAACGCGTACATCCCCACCGACAATCTGCCGGGCTGGCTGCGCGTGATCGCCGAGTGGAACCCGATCAGTGCCGTCACCACCGCGCTGCGGGACCTGTTCGGGAACGCCCCCGTGCCCGAGGGGGCCGCCTGGCCCGTGGCCCACCCCGTGGCCGCGTCGCTGATGTGGTGCGCGGTGCTGATCGCGGCGTTCCTGCCGGCGGCCGTCCGCCGGTACGCGACCGGCGGACGGTGAGCGGCGTGCGCAATGCCCACATCTGGTCACCGAGCCACTGCCCCCGGACCTCGACCCCCTACCTCTGACCGGCGAGTTCGGAACCGAGGGACGAGAACCTCTCCTGGAACACCACCCTCTTGGGGGACCAAGTGATGCTCTTCGGCGGCCACTTCTGGCCGGTCTTCTTGAGGAACCACTCCGGGGGCTCGTACATCGGCGTCTCGTAGCCGTCCGGAAGCGCCGTCTTCCAGTCGACGTCCTTCGTCCGCTCCTTGGACTCGCCCTTGATCGCCCTGAGCCGCTCCGGCTGAGTGAGCAGGTCGACGGCGGTCGCCGCGAGGTACTGGGCGGCGACGACGGCAGTTTGACCGGGGGCCGCGGCCGCGCAGGACGCGGTGGACCAGGTGTGCATCTCGGTGCCGAGCAGGGTGCCGCCGTGACCGGCGACGCCGAGGGAGGTCACGGCGGTCATCGCGGCGGTGGTGACTCCGGCCGCGCCGAGCAGCCGCTGATGCGGCGGCGGCTCAGCGCCTGGCCGCTCGCGGTCGTCGACTCGTGTTCATGCTGGTCGTGCAGGTCACACACGCGCACCTCCGGGTGAGGTTGGGTGCATCGACCAATGAATCGTGCAAACGATCAGCCACCGCGGCCCCAGAAGATTGCCCCGTCGACATCCACGCATGACAGTCGACATCCACGCATGACAAAGGTCTTACCCACAGGCCATGATCCAGCGCATGCAGCCACTCCCCCTGCCCTTGGAGGGCATCACCGTCGTCGCCGTCGAGCAGGCCGTAGCCGCGCCCTTCGCAACCCGCCAGCTCGCCGATCTCGGCGCCCGGGTCGTCAAGGTTGAGCGGATCGACGGCGGGGACTTCGCCCGCGGATACGACACCGCGGCCGCCGGACTCGCCTCGCACTTCGTGTGGTGCAACCGGGGCAAGGAGTCCGTCGCCCTCGATCTGAAGGACCCGCGGGGGCTCGACGTCGTACGCCGTCTGGTCGCGGACGCGGACGTGTTCGTACAGAACCTCGCCCAGGGTGCGGCGGCGCGGCTCGGCCTGGACGCGGCGACGCTGTGCGCCACACATCCACGACTCATCGCCGTGGACATTTCCGGGTACGGGGACTCGGGACCGTACGCCGACAAACGCGCGTACGACATGCTCGTGCAGTGCGAGGCCGGGCTGGTGTCGGCGACGGGGACACCGGAGCAGCCGGTGAAGGCGGGGATCCCGGCGGCGGACATCGCGGCGGCCATGTACGCGTTCTCGGGGGTGCTCGCAGCGCTGGTGCGGCGCGGCACGACCGGGCGCGGGGGGCCGGTGGAGGTGTCGATGCTGGAGTCGCTCGCCGAGTGGATGGGGCATCCGCTGCACCATGCGATGCACGGGGGAACACCCCCGGCGCGTACGGGCCTCGCGCACGCCGTCATCGCGCCGTACGACGCCTATCCGACGGAGGACGGCGGGCGGGTGTTGCTGTCGGTGCAGAACGACCGGGAGTGGCGACGGCTCGCCGAGCGGGTATTGGGCGAGCCGGAGTTGGCGGACGATCCGGCGTACGCGACGAACGCGGCGCGTGTCGAGAACCGGGAGCGCACGGACGCGCTGGTGGCGAAGGCGCTGGGCGTGCTCCGCGCCGACGAGGCCGTGGCCCGGCTGGAGGGGGCGGGCATCGCCTGCGCCCGCCTGAGGGACGTACGGGACGTGGCGGAGCATCCGCAGCTGGCGGCCAGGGACCGATGGCGGACAGTGGGGTCACCGGTGGGGCCGCTGCGGGCGTTGCTGCCGCCGATCACGCTGCCGGGTGGGGAAGAGGCGCGAATGGGGGCCGTTCCCCGGCTCGGGGAACACACCGGGGCGGTGTTGCGGTCGCTGGGGATGACGGATGCGGACGTCACGGAGTTGGTGCGGGACGGGGTGGCCCGCTGAGCGTGCCGGGCGCGACAACCTGCCGAGTGTGGTGACCCGCGCCCGGCATGGTGACCCACCGGGCGCCGCTGCCTGCCGTGGGGATGACGGACGCGGAAGTGCAGCGTGGCGCCGGGTCGGTGGGTTCGCCGGAGCGCGGGTCGTGGAATGCCGGTGTCGAAGTGCTGCTCAGCGGCTGCCGAAGAGCGTACGACGCAGCCGCTTGAGTGGTGCGAAGAGCGAGACCCGCCTCACCCGCGCGACCCTTCCGCTGCTGTCGTGCGCGGTGTCACGCGCGGTGAGCTCACGCATCAGCGAGGTCGCCTCGGCCGTTTCGCGCTGCGGGATGGCAGGGCCGCCCAGCACCGCGAGATGGCGGTCGAGGCGCGAACTGGTCGCGCTGCTCCCGCAGGTGATCGCAGGGACACGTGCCCTGCTGCGCACTGTTATCTGTTCCATGTCACTCCCCACCCGTACGAGTCCACCCGGCCCGGGCAGGCTAACCCTATCGCTCCCTCGTGGCACTCGTGTATCGCGGGCACAGGATTCACCTTCCCCGTAAGGGTGTTGACGATCACTCTCCGAATCCAACCGATTCCAGGGCGAGTTGGACAACTGGTGTAGTGGTGGGCTGGACTGAGCCTCCGTGAGGTTCGACGGTCACAGCGAGTGACGTGGCATTCGTATTCAGTCCGTCGGCGACCAAGGGCGTGTCGCCGTCGAAGAGCCCGAGGGAGCGCGGATTCTCGTTGGGGCGCATGAGCCACAGCTGGTGCACCCGCCCCCCGGAGGGAGTACCGAGTCCGCTCACCGTCACGACGGCGCGCCGCTCCGACGCGGAGGCCACCACTCCGATTCCGCGTCCGTGTGCGTCCCGTTCACTGGTCGCGCGTGCGTCGGGCGCCGCGAGAACGTGGGCGATCTCACGTGCCTGGGCGCGCTCCTGGTCGAGCTTGTCCTGGGTCTGTGTCGCCTGTACGGCGAACAGGGACGCGACGACGAGGGCCGCGGCGGCCGTGGTGGTGGCGAGCGGGGCGAGAAGGGGACGGAAGCGGGGGGCACGCGCGCGTGAGGGCTGCAGAGGAGCACGCGCGCGTAGTGCCTCCTGACGCGGCGCCTCCTGCGCTGTGGTGCGTACGGCGGTCAGCACCCGGTCCCGCAGCGCGGCCGGCGCCGGTGCCGCCGTCGACCAGGCGAGCCGCACCGCGTCCTCGGTCAGCGCCCGCACCTCGGCGGTGCAGCGCCCACAGCCACTCAGATGGCGTTCGAAGCGGCGGCGCTCGTCGGGTTCGAGGGCGTCGAGGGCATAGGGGGCGGCGAGCGAGTGCAGATCGCGGCGCAGGAAGCGGTCGAGCAGGCTCATGCGATGCCTCCCGAGCGCTCCGGGACGTTGCCCGGCCGGTGCGGAGCCCGGCCGAGGCGGTCCAAGGCGCCGGTCCGCCGGTTCCGGCTCCCGCCCCTGAGGTCCAGGGCGTCGCGGAGGCGCAGCACGCAGCGGTCGCCGCGGTGCGCGGAGCCGTCGCCGTGGTCCGCGGAGCAGTCGAGGCGGTCCGTTGGGGCGGCCACGCGGTACAGGGCGCTCATGCGGCACCTCCCAGGCATTCGCGCAGGCGCGTGAGGCCGTCGCGCATACGGGTCTTGACGGTGCCGAGGGGCAGCTTGAGCCGTTCGGCCACTTCACGGTACGTGTAGCCGTCGTAGTAGGCGAGGGTGACGGACTGGCGTTGCAGGGCGGTGAGTCGGTCCAGGCAGCGGCGCACCCACTCGCGTTCGAGCCCGGCCTCGACCTCCTCGGCGACCTGGTCGAAGGCGGGGTGATGGGCCCGCCGCCCCTCGCGCTGCTCGCGTTCGGTGGCCGCGCGGGCGCTGCGGACCCGGTCGACGGCGCGGCGGTGCGCGAGGGTGAGGATCCAGGACAGGGCACTGCCGCGTCCGGGGTCGAACCGCGCGGCGGAGCGCCAGAGTTCGAGCAGCACCTCCTGGGCCACCTCCTCCGTCTGGGCGGGGTCCCGGACCACCCGGCGCACCAGTCCGAACACCGGCCCGGACACCAGTCCGTACAACTCCTCGAATGCCTTCTGGTCACCTCCGGCCACGAGCACCAGAAGTTCGTCCGCCTCCACCCGTCCCCCTCTCCGGCCGCACACGGCCCGTCCTTTCCCCTACGTGTTCGCAGCGAGCGTGTCTACGGATGGGGTTACGGATCAGCGAACCGAAAACGCGGGTCCGTCTCCGAACAGTTCTGAGACTGCCGCCGAACAGTTCCCGGGTCCGCCGGCGAACGAACAAACGAGCTCGTCGATGAAACAAGCCGACCAAGCCGCCGTAAGAACGTTTGGGATTCGACCAATCCACCCCGGCGACCGCTCCGAATGGCGTGCGTCAGGCAATTGGGACGTGAGGACGGACGGCATGACACCTTTCTCCAGGAGCGGCGCGGGACGCAGGAGTCTCGCGACCCTCGTATGTGGTGCGCTGGCCGCCGGGGGGCTCGCAGCCGCCGGCATGACCGCGCTGGAACCGGGGGCGGCCTCCGCCTCCAGCCACCGGGAGGCCCCCCTGATCTCGGGGCAGCCCCAGTACGACAACACGGACGTGTACGCGTTCGTGAGCCCCGACAAGCCCAACACCACGACCGTCGTGGCGAACTGGATTCCCTTCGAGGAACCGGCCGGCGGACCGAACTTCTACACCTTCGCCGACGACGCCCAGTACGACATCCATATCGACAACAACGGTGACGCACAAGGTGAGTTGATCTACCGCTACACCTTCAAGACGCACCGCAAGAACGGCGACACCTTCCTCTACAACACGGGTCCGGTCACCAGCCTCGACGACCCCGACCTGAACATCACGCAGACGTACGACATCGATCTGCTGCGGCTGCACAACCAGAAGCTGGTGTCGCGCACGAAGGTCGCCGACGACGTTCCGGTGGCCCCGTCGAACGTCGGCAAGGCATCGATGCCGGACTACGGCAAGCTGCGCGACCAGGCCGTTTACAAGCTCGCGGGCGGTTCCACGACGTTCGCCGGGCAGGCGGACGACCCGTTCTTCCTGGACCTGCGCGTCTTCGACCTGCTGTACGGCGGGAACCTGACCGAGGTCGGGCGGGACACCCTCAAGGGCTACAACGTCAACTCGATAGCCCTGCAGGTCCCGAACGACATGATCCGCGAGTCGGCCGGACAGCCGATCGTCGGCATCTGGTCCACCACCCAGCGCAAGGACACGCACGGCGACTGGACGCAGGTCTCCCGGCTCGGCATGCCGCTGGTCAACGAGGTCGTCAACCCGCAGAAGGACAAGGACAAGTTCAACGCGTCCGCGCCGTGGAACGACGGTCAGTTCCTGAAGAACGTGACCAACCCGGAGCTGCCGAAGCTCATCGAGGCGATCTACAAGATCAAGGCTCCCACGGAACCCCGCAATGACCTGGTCGATGTGTTCCTGAAGGGCGTGAAGGGCCTCAACCAGCCGCCCAACGTGCGCCCGGCGGAGGAGCTGCGGCTCAACACCTCGATCAAGCCCACCATGCATCCCAAGCGGCTCGGAGTGCTCGACGGCGACAACGCGGGCTTCCCGAACGGACGTCGGCTCACCGACGACGTGATCGACGCCTCGCTCCAGGTCGTCGAGGGTGAACTGGTCGGTTCCAAGAACGACTTGGGCGACGCGGTCGACAAGAACGACAAGAAGTTCGAGAACTACTTCCCGTACGTGGCCGAGCCGACCTCGGGTTCGCGCGGAGCGCTCGCCAAGGGCACCACCAGCGGGACCGACGTGCGCAACCAGCTCGGTGACGCGCTGAAGCCCGCGGGCTCCTCCGGCAGCGGCACCGACACCACGCTGATCGCGGCCTCCGCGGCGGCGGGCGCGGCCGGGTTCCTGCTGATCGCCACCGGCCTCATGTGGTGGCGCCGACGGATGCACAACCGGGCCTACTGACCCGGCAGCACAGCCGGGCCCCGCGGCCCGGCTCACCGACTGGCGCGGCCCGCACGTACCCATCCCCCACGGTGCGGGCCGCGCCGCCCCCACCCCCGTAACGACCGTTTCCGCCAAGGATCTTGAGGAGAGGGCATGTCCCCGCGTACGAACGAGAGCGCGACGCCGGACGCCGAGGAGGCCACGCCCGACACGGGCGCCGTGGGGGCCGCGGAAGCGCCCGGCACAGGCACCGTGGAGGCCTCGGAAGCACCCGCCGCAGGCACCGTGGAGGCCGCTGAGGCCCCCGGCATCGGCACGGTCGGGGCCCCGGAAGCGCCCGCCGACGAGCGCGTCGCCGCTGTGCGACGGCTGTCGGCGTCTCAGCGACGCTGGCGTGCGGCCCAACTCATCGCCTGCTCCGCCGCGTTGGCCGTCGCGCTCAGCGCGGGTGCGGTGGTGCTCGGGGCCGTCCGGGACGACGGAACGACCTCCACCGTGGCATCCGCGCCCACCGGCATATCACCACAGCTGCTCGCCGGCGGGGATCTGGACGCGAGCATCACCTCTCTGCAGGCCCATCTCAAGGCCCAGCCCAAGGACTTCGGCGGCTGGGCGACGCTCGGGCTCGCGTATGTGGAGCAGGCCCGCACCAAGGGCGATCCCTCCCGGTATCCTCAGGCCGAGCAGGCGCTGGACCGATCCCTGGAACTGCGCCCCGCCAACGAGTCCGCGCTCGCGGGGCGCGCCGCCCTAGCCGCGGCCCGGCACGACTTCACCGGCGCCCTCAAGTACGCGGACAAGGTACTGAAGGAGAACCCGTACAACGAGCGCGCCCTGTGCTCCCGCGTCGACGCCCTGGTCGAACTCGGGCGCTACGACGAGGCCTCGAAGGCCGCCGACGTGGCCGACTCGCGCCACCCGGGCGTGCCCGTCTTCACGCGGTACGCCTATGTGCACGAGCTGCGCGGCGATGTGAAGACCGCCCGCCGGGTCCTTCAGCAGGCGCTCACTACGGCGACGACCCGCGGCGACGTCTCGTACGTGGCGACCGCGCTCGGCCAACTCGCGTGGAGCCAGGGCGAGTACGGCACGGCGCTCACCTACTACGCACGGGCGCTCGGCGCCGACGACACCTACCTCCCCGCGCTCGAAGGCCGCGCCCGCGCGCAGGCGGCGCGAGGGGACCGCGCGACGGCGATCCGTGGCATGGAGCGGATCGTGGACCGCTATCCGCTGCCCCAACCTCTTGTGGAACTGGGAGAGTTGTATGAGGCGCGCGGCAAGAAGGGCGACGCCCGGAAGGCCCGTGATCAGTACTCCCTGGTGAACGCCTGGGTCTCGCTGGCCCGCGCCAACGGCGTCAACGCCGACCTCGACACCGCTCTGGCCGCCGCCGACCACGGCGACCGCGAGGCCGCGCTGAAGGCGGCCCGTGCGGAGTGGGCCCGCCGCCACACCGTGCACACCGCGGACGCGCTCGCCTGGGCCCTGCACGTCAACGGCCGCGACGCGGAAGCCCTGCAGTATGCCCGCCGGGCGACGGCCACCGGCTACCGCAACGCGTCCTTTCTCTACCACCGCGGCATGATCGAGCGCGCCACCGGCCACCCGAAGGAGGCCCGTGCCTCGCTGACTTCGGCCCTCGACCTGAACCCTGGCTTCTCACCGCTGGGCGCCCATGGGGCCCGTAAGGCACTGGAGGCCGCGAAGTGAAGACCCGTCGCGTCCTCGCCTCCTGCGCGGCCGTCCTCACGGCCGCCTGCGCACTCGTGTTCGTGCCCTGCGGGGCCGCGAGCGCGCACCCGCTCGGCAACTTCACCGTGAATCGGTACGACGGACTTGTCGCCGCCCCGGGGCAGTTGCGGGTCGATCACGTCGAGGACCTCGCGGAGATCCCGGCCACACAGGCCCAGCCGCAGATAAAGAAGCTCGGCATGGCGGACTGGGCCCGCGAGCGGTGCGCGTCGGCGGCACGCGGCAGCGAGGTCACCGTGGCCGGGCGCGAGGTGCCGCTGACGGTCGGCGCGAGCCACGCGCGCGTGCGGCCCGGGCAGGCGGGTCTCAACACCCTGCGTGTGGAGTGCCGGTTGACGGCGCCGTTGCCCAAGGGGGACACCGTTTCCCTCGGCTTCCACAGCGCCGGGGCCGACCGGGGGCCCGGCTGGCGCGAGATCACCGCGCGCGGCGACCGGATGACGCTCACCTCGTCGGACGTACCGAAGAAGTCGGTGTCCAAGGAGCTGACCGACTACCCCAAGGCGCTGCTCTCCTCGCCGGCCGACACCGCGAAGGCGTCTGTGCGGATCCGCCCCGGCGGCCCCGCCCTCGTCGAGGAGCGGCGGGACGCGCCGGCCGCCATCGTACTGCCGCGCGGCGCCGACCGCTGGACCCAGGCGCTCGACGGGCTGGTGGCCCGCCATGATCTGACGTTCGGTTTCGCCGCGCTCGCCCTGCTCATCTCGGTGGGCCTGGGCGCGATGCACGCGCTCGCGCCGGGCCACGGCAAGACCCTGATGGCCGCGACGGCGGCGGCACGCGGGGGCACGGCGCGCCTGAAGGACGTGCTGCCCCTGGCCGCCTCCGTGACGGTCACTCACACCCTGGGCGTCGTCGCCCTCGGCCTCCTGGTCACGGCCGGTTCAGCGGCGACGCCGTCCGTGATCGCGTGGCTGGGGATCGCGAGCGGCGCCCTGGTGACGACCGCGGGCGTGACGCTCGTACGCCGGGCCTGGCGCAGCCGCCCGCACGGGCACGCGCACGGGCACTCCCATGGTCACGGACATACCCACGATCACGGCCATGACGACGGACACACGCACGATCACGACCACGCCCACGACCACGACCAGGCCCACGATCACGGACACCCGCACGACCACGACCACCACCCCCGCGAGCACGCAGAAGAACACGAACGTCCCTTGGTCCTCGCGCACGCCCACGCATCCCCCGCGACGGACACCAACGGCGGACCCCACCCCCAAGGCCGCCCGCATGCATACACGCACACCCCCGCCGCCCCCTCCCCCACCCTCGAACACACACATGGCGGCTTCACCCACACCCACTCCATCGCCCCCACCGTCCGCGGCACGATCCTCCTCGGCTTCGCCGGAGGGCTCGTGCCCAGCCCGTCCGCCGTCGTCGTGCTCGTCGGCGCCGCGGCCCTGGGACAGGCCTGGTTCGGTCTCCTTCTCGTCCTCGCGTACGGCGTCGGGCTCGCCCTGACGCTCACGGCGGCCGGTTTCGCCGTCGTCAAGCTGGGCGGCGGGGTGACCCGGGCTCTGGCCCAGCGCCCGCGGTGGGCCGAGGGACGCGTCGTGGCCCTGTTGCGCAGGAGCGCACCGCTGGGATCGGCGTTCGTCGTCGTAGCGCTTGGGGCCGGATTGGTGTTCAAGGGGGCGGCATCCGCACTCGGCTGAGCTACTTTTGTGGAGAAATCGCGCGGATGCGAATGGGGGACGCACGTGTCCGAAGATCCGGGCAGTGAGCGTGTGATCGCGGGGCGCTACCGTCTGCTGTCGCCCTTGGGCGAGGGCGGCATGGGAACGGTGTGGCGCGCCCGCGACGAAGTGCTGCAGCGCGAGGTCGCCGTCAAGGAGGTCCGCGCCCCGGCCGGACTTCCGGCGCACGAGGTCGAGCGGATGTACGCGCGGCTGGAACGCGAGGCCTGGGCCGCCGCCCGCGTCTCGAACCGCAATGTGGTGACGGTGTACGACGTGGCCACCGAGGACGGCCGGCCCTGGATCGTGATGGAGGTGATCCGTGGCCTCGCCCTCTCCGATCTGCTGGACGCCGAGGGCCCGCTGTCCCCGCAGCGGGCCGCGCACATAGGCGCCGAGGTGCTCGCCGCGCTGCGTGCCGCGCACGAAGCGGGGGTCCTGCACCGCGACGTGAAGCCGGGCAACGTCCTGATGGCGAACGACGGACGGATCGTCCTCACGGACTTCGGTATCGCGATGGTCGAGGGCAGTTCCGCGCTGACGATGACCGGCGAGGTCATCGGCTCACCCGAATTCCTGGCTCCGGAGCGGGCGTTGGGCCGCACACCCGGACCCGAGTCGGACCTGTGGTCACTCGGGGTGCTCCTGTACGCGGCCGTCGAGGGAAACTCGCCCTTCCGTCAGAACACCCCGCTGAGCACACTGCGGGCCATCGTCGACGAGCCGCTTCCGACGCCCCGCCGCGCGGGCTCCCTGGGCCCCGTGATCGAGAGGCTGCTCGCCAAGGACCCGGCCGAGCGGTTGGGCGCCGAAGAGGCCGAGCACGAACTGCGGATCGTCGCCGCTGGTGGCACACCGCCCGCTCCGCCCCTGGGCGTACCGTCCCCCGGCCCCTTCAACACGGAGACGCGCGCGGCGTTCCCCCAGCCTCCGCCCGGACCCACGCCACAGCCTGGGTTCGGGCCGGCCTCGGCCACCCTGCCCGCGACCGCCACCACCCCCGAGCCCGCCCGCAATCGCCGCGCCGCCGTCGTCCTGATCGCGGGCATGGTCGCGCTCGCACTCGCCCTCGGCGGACTGACGTACGCCCTGCTGAACCGCGACGGCGGAGACAGCGGCAACGGCGGGAGCGCCAGCACCAGCAACAGCGGCCCCGACAAGGCATCCAGCGGCGGAAGTTCCGGTGGAGGACACAGCAGCAGTGGGAACGGCAGCACCGGCGCGGCCGGTGGGGGAAGTCCCTCCACAAGCGCTCCCGGCGGCGGCCATACGACCACGCCCCCGCCCGCCCAATCCGTACAGGTGACGATCACGGGCCGGCACACCGACTACTCCGGTGCCTGTCCGCCGCCCGCCGACCAGGCACCCGCCTTCACCGCGACGTTCACGGTGGGCCGCGTACCGGTGGACGTCGAGTACCGCTGGGTGACGAAGTCGGGCGATGTCACCGACCCGGGATGGAAGACGCTCTCGTTCCCCGCCGGGGGCGGCAGGACCCAGCAGAAGACGGTGGTGGCGTCGACGTACGACACGAGCGGGACGTTCCAGAACGAGATCAGCGTGGAGGTCCGCAGTCCCGTCCGTGTGACGTCCAACTCCGTGCCATTCTCGATCACTTGCGCGACGGAGACCCCGACGGACGAGGCCTCCGCTTCCACGTCACCCTAGGCGGATGTTCAAGCCACGCCGTTGAAGACCGGCAGATACCCGCCGGACTGGCCGGCCGCGGTCGGGTGGTAGGACTCGCCGATGTTCAGCCAGTTGAGGCTGTGCAGCCAGGCGTCGCTGGAGCAGATCTCATGGCCGGTGAAGGTGCCTCTGACGTCGCCGAAGGTGAAGCCGTGGTCGGCGGCGCGCTTGGCGATCGCACTGTCCAGGTAGTCGGCCGCGCCGTTGATCGCGGACCGCTTGGTCTCCGAGAGGCCCGCCACGCAGGAGCCACTCAGCTTGTAGAAGCGGGGGTAGCCGATGACGACCACATGGGCGGCCGGGGCTTTCGCGCTGATCGCCGAGTAGACGGTGTCGAGTTGGCCGGGGAGCGTCGAGTCGACGTATGCCTTCGCCGTGGCGATCCGCGCGAGGCAGGAACTGTCGGACTGGAGCACACACGTCGTCATGACGTCGGAGAAGCCCGCGTCATTGCCGCCGATGCTGATCGAGACGAGGCCGGTGGAGGAGTTGAGCGGGCCCAGCTGGTTCGCCAGGACATCACCCGTGCGAGCACCCGAGCAGGCGGTGAAGTCGAAGGACGAGGGCGAGTGGGCGGCAGCCCAGAGATAGGGGTACGCCTTCGTGCTGCGCTTGCAGTCGCCGCTGGAACTGATGTAACTGCCCGAGCCGACACCGGAGGAGTAGGAGTCGCCGAGGGCCACGTAGCCGGTGGTCACGGCGGTTTGGGACGCCTGCGCTGTCGCCGCCCCGGTGAGGGCGAAACCGACGGCGAGGAGGAGTGAGGTCACGTATGCCGTAATTCGGGAACGTCTCATGGAACCTCCCTTTAGCAGGATCTCTGCCACAACTGTCGTAGCAGCTACGCGTGTTGACTGGAAGTGTCCATGCCAAGACTTTTCGGCCCCTACCGGTTCCCACCCTGCGCATTCACCATGCGTTCGATTGCGTGTACATGGCACCCATGCGCCAAGGCGTCAACTCCCTTGAGCACACCGATCGATCGCGACGCGCTCGGGCACCTCGATCGCCACCCAGGACGTCGCGGGCGCGGTCGCCGTCCACCTCGCGGGCCACACCTCCGCGACCCCGGCGCAGGTCGCCGCGGCCCTGGTGAACGGCGCCACCTCCGGCGCGGTCACCAGTGCGGGCACCGACTCGCCGAACAAGCTCCTGAAGATCGTGTCGTAGTGCGCCAACTCGCCTGACCTGGCTGGCAGTTCCCGGAGGCAGTCGGCGCCTCCAGGGAACACCCGTTCAAAGGAGGCCGAGAACCCGCACGAGCGTCTTCCGCATCTTGACTACCCCCCGGCCACTGCGCGACATTGAAGCCCGGCATCCGGCGCTTCAGGGGGCAAAGTCGCCAATGCAGACCATACGCATCAAGACACCTTCATCAGGGGACGCGGAGCGGTCGGGACAGGATCCGGGGAGGGACCTGTTGCCGCTGCTCGCGGGTGCCGCGACGGTGGTCGGGGTGGTCGGTGCGGTCCTCGCGCTCGCCGATGTCGACTCACCGCTGCGCGGACCGTTCACGCTGTTCTTCCTGCTCGCGGCGCCGTCGGTCGCCATCGCGGCCGCGCTGCGCGGGCTGGAACCGTTCGGCCGCATCCTGGCATCGGTCGCGGGCGCGGTCGTCGTCAACATGCTGGTGGCCCAGGGCATGCTGGCCGTGCACCGCTGGTCGGTCCGGGGCGGGATCGCAGCCGTGACCGCGATCAGCAGCGTCATTCTCCTGCTGGTGCTGGTACGGCGCATCCGCGGCCGTACGGCGGGAACACGGGCCTCCTGACGTGGACATCAGCGTGTACCGCCCGGGTGAGCTGAGCGCAGCCGACCGGGCGGCCTGGACCGATTTCCAGTCCAAGGCCCACCTGAACGGCTCGCCGGGGCTGGCGAACCCGTTCCTCTCGCCGGAGTTCACGCTCGCGGTGGGCCGCTGCAGACGCGGCGTACGGATCGCGGTGGTACGCGAGGGCGGCGAGCCGGCGGCGTTCTTCCCGTTCCAGAGAACCACCACCGGCGTCGGACGGGCCGTCGGCCTCGGCGTCACCGACTGCCAGGGCCTCGTGCACCGCCCCGGTTTCACCTGGCAGGCCCATGACCTGCTGCGGGCCTGCGGGCTCGCTGTCTGGGAGTTCGACCATCTGGTGGAAGGCCAGGAGCCGTTCGAGGCGGGAGCCTCCGGCACCTTCCCGTCCCCGGTCATGGACCTCGACCAGGGCTACGAAACGTATCTGCGCCGACTGCGAGCCCGGTCGCCCAAGTTCACCCGGACCACCCTCGCCAAGGAGCGCAGGCTCGGCCGGGACGCCGGCGCGGTGCGCTACGTGCACGACGAGCGCGACCCGGCGATGCTGCGCACACTGATCGACTGGAAGTCCGGGCAGTACCGCAGGACCGGGCGCAGCGACCGCTTCGCGCACTCCTGGATCAGCCACCTGGCCCAGCAGCTCTACCACACCCGCTCCGAACCCTTCGCCGGGCTCCTTTCGGTGCTGTACGCGGACGGCAAGCCGGTCGCCGCACACTTCGGGCTGCGCACCGAAAGGGTCATGGCGTGCTGGTTCCCGGCGTATGACCCGGCGTTCGCGAGATACTCCCCCGGCCTGATCCTGCATTTACGCATGGCCGAGGCGGCCGCCGCCGACGGAATTGCATATGTGGATCTTGGGCGGGGCCAGAAGGATTACAAGGACTCCCTCAAGACACGGGATCTTTCCGTGTCCGAGGGGTGGGTGACACGACGTCATCCCGTCGCATTCGGGCACCGGGCGCACCGCGCCCCGGCCCGGGCACTGCGCAATGCGGTGCTGTCTCGGCCGCAGCTGTTCGAGCCGGCCGACAGGATGCTCAAACGGATGGGGAAAATCCGTTCGAGGTGTTAGGTAACGGCCATACCAACAAAAAGGTGAGGCCTCGTTCCAGGTCTTGCCATAGGGACGCAATCGTCAATACCGTCATACATCTCACCCGCATCGGTCCATCTTGCTCGTGCGATCTAGGGGAGGGCTCAAGATCGCGAAGAGGGCCCGGCGCGGGGCGCGGTAGGGGGGTGCCGTGCTCGGTGACCACATCTGTGCCGAGTCGTGCCGCGCGACCGGCTTCCGCTTTTCCGAAAGCCGGCCAGCTTTGCCAGCTCA
The DNA here is from genome assembly GCF_044457265.1 of Streptomyces sp. NPDC050564. Lineage (NCBI taxonomy): Bacteria > Bacillati > Actinomycetota > Actinomycetes > Kitasatosporales > Streptomycetaceae > Streptomyces > Streptomyces sp. NPDC050564. The sequence goes on from NZ_JBITGS010000027.1 coordinate 52,812, forward strand.
CCCGGCAGGCACGGAGATCCATTTCGTCATGCCGTAAGTGAGAACCCCCCTTTCGAACCGGACAAAGAGCCGGACTGCCCAGGGGCGGGCGGTCCACCGGACGAGAGGGACCAGACTCATGAGCTCAGTCCTGCGCCCAGCCTTTTCGGGCCAAGATCCGTTAATGGCCAGCAAGTACCGGCCCATCTCCTCTCACCTGGCCATCGCGCCACCGGTGAGTGTCGTGATTCCCGCCATGAATGAGGCCGAGAATCTCCCGTACGTCTTCAAGACCCTTCCCGGCTGGATTCACGAAGTGGTTCTTGTGGACGGCAATTCCACCGACAACACCGTCGAAGTGGCCCGCGAGCTGTGGCCGGACGTCAAGGTCGTCGAGCAGCGCGGAAAGGGCAAGGGCGACGCCCTGATCACCGGATTCGAGGCGTGCACCGGCGACATCATCGTGATGGTCGACGCGGACGGCTCGGCCGACGGCAACGAGATCGTGTCGTACGTCTCCGCGCTGGTGTCCGGGGCGGACTTCGCCAAGGGCTCCCGCTTCGCCAACGGCGGCGGCACGTCCGACATGACACCGATCCGCAAGCTCGGCAACCACGTGCTGTGCGCGGTCGTCAACGCCAAGTTCGGCGCCCGCTACACCGACCTCTGCTATGGATACAACGCGTTCTGGCGGCACTGCCTCGACAAGATCGACCTCGACTGCACCGGCTTCGAGGTCGAGACCCTGATGAACATCCGGGTGGTCAAGGCGGGGCTCAAGGTGCAGGAGATACCCAGCCACGAGTACCTCCGCATCCACGGCACCAGCAATCTGCGCGCCGTGCGGGACGGGTTCCGGGTGCTCAAGGTGATCCTCAAGGAGCGCTCCAACCGGCGCGCGCTGCGCCGCAGGCCGCACGCCGCGCAACTCAACTCGGGCCAGGGAGAGGTGTCTTGAGCGGGCCGCACATCGCGCGCATCTCGGTGGTCGTCTGCGTCTACACCGAGGACCGCTGGGAGGACATCCTCGCGGCGGTCTCCTCGGTGCGGGCGCAGTCCCTGCCCGCCCTGGAGACGCTCCTGGTCGTGGACCACAACGCCACGCTCCTGGAGCGGCTGACCAGGGAGTACAAGGAGACCGACGGGGTGCGGGTGCTCGCCAACGCGGGCCCCCGCGGGCTGTCCGCGGGCCGCAACACCGGGATCGCCGCCTCGCGCGGCGAGATCATCGCGTTCCTCGACGACGACGCCGTGGCCGAGCGGGACTGGCTGCGGCACTTCGCCGCGGGGTACGCGGACCCACGTGTCATGGCCGTCGGCGGCCGTACGATGCCGATCTGGGCGTCGGGCCGCCGCCCGGCCTGGTTCCCGGAGGAGTTCGACTGGGTGGTGGGCTGCACGTACAAGGGGCTGCCGCAGGGCCGCGTACAGGTCCGCAACGTCCTCGGCGGAAACGCTTCTTTCCGTCGTACGGCGTTCGACGCGGCGGGCGGTTTCGCGACCGGCATCGGCCGTGACGGCGACAAGCGTCCGCTGGGCTGCGAAGAGACGGAGCTGTGCATCCGCCTCACCCGCGCCAAACCGGACGCGATCCTGCTGATCGACGACCGGGCGGTCATCCATCACCGGGTGCCCGAGGCGCGCGAGCACTTCGGGTACTTCCGCACGCGCGCGTACGCCGAGGGCCTGTCCAAGGCGCTCGTCGCCCGAAGCGTCGGCTCCGACAAGGGACTCGAGTCGGAGCGCCGCTATGCGACCCGCGTCCTGCCCGCCGGCGTCGCGCGCGGGCTGCGTGACGCGGTGCTCGCCCGTCCGGGCGGCGCGGGCCGGGCGGGCGCCATCCTGGCCGGGGTTCTGACGGCGGCCGGTGGGTACGTACTCGGGAGCGTCCGGGCGCGCAGGGGTGGCGCCACCTTCTCCGTGGTGGAGATCGAGGAGGTCCCGGACGGCGAGGGGGCTTCAGCATGAGCGAACCTGTGCCGATTCTCATGTACCACTCGATCGCGAGCGCGCCCAACGACGCGACCCGCGCACTCTCCGTCGCGCCCGAGGCCTTCGCCGAGCAGATGGCGCTGCTCGACGATCGCGGCTTCACCCCGGTCGACACGGCCCGGTTGGCGGCCGGCTGGCGATCCGGTGGCCCACTGCCGGCGCGTCCCGTCCTGATCACCTTCGACGACGGCTACGAGGGCGTGCACCGCCACGGCCTGCCCGTGCTCGCCAAGCACGGCTTCGCCTCCACGCTGTTCGTCTCGACGGGGTGGATCAAGGGCGCGTACGACACCGGGGGCGGCCTCGACACCATGCTGGACTGGGACCAGGTGCGCAGGCTCGCCGAGGAGCAGGTCGAGATCGGCGGGCACAGCCACACGCACCCGCAGATGGACCAGCTCCCCGACGACGCACTCTGGTTCGAGCTGCTGCGCTGCAAGGAGATCATCGCCGAGGAACTGGGTGCCCGCCCCGTTTCGTTCGCGTACCCGTACGGCTACTCCAGCCGCCGGGTGCGCCGTACGGTGCGCGAGGCGGGGTTCGCCCAGTCGCTCGCCGTCGGCAACGACCTCGCGCGGCGCCAGCAGGGCCCGTACGCCCTGCAGCGCGTCACCGTGCGCCGCAGCACCGGTATCGAGGAGTTCGAGCGGCTGGTCGAAGGCCGTGCGATCGCTCGCAACTTCGCCCGGGACCGCGCCCTCACCAAGGGGTACGCCATGGTCCGAAGAGCACGACAGGTCCGCCGGAAGGCCATCCGTTCCCGTGTCTGACACGACGACCACAACCCAGGCTTCCACACCCACGACCGAGGCACCCGAGCAGCAGTCGGGGCGCCGCCTCCGTCTGCCCGGCAGGGGCCGCAAGGGTGCTGGAGGGGGCAACCAGCTGTTCCGCAACGCCTACGCCCTGATGCTGAACACCGGGATCTCCGCGGTGCTCGGGCTCGGCTACTGGCTGGTCGCCGCCCGCTACTACTCCGAGTCGGCGGTCGGCCAGGGCTCCGCCGCGATCGCCGCGATGAAGCTCCTCGCGGGCCTCACCGCGGTGACGCTGACGGGCGCCCTGGCCCGCTTCATCCCCGTCGCCGGGCGTGCCACCGGACGACTCATCCTCCGCACGTACGCGGGCAGTTCGGTGGTCGTGGCGCTGGCCGCCGTGGTCTTCCTGCTCACCCTGAACCTGTGGGGACCCTCGTACCGCTTTCTGCACGGGCCGCTCAACGGCCTCGGCTTCATCCTCGCGGTCGTCACCTGGTCGCTGCTGACGCTCCAGGACGGTGTGCTGACCGGGCTCCGCAGCGCGCTGTGGGTGCCGGTGGGCAACACCGTGTTCTCCGCGGCGAAACTGCTGCTGCTCGTCGGCCTCGCCGCCGCGATCCCCACCACGGGCGTCTTCGTCTCCTGGGTGGCGGCGATCACCCTGTCAGTGGTGCCGCTCGGACTGCTGGTCTTCCGGCGCCTGGTGCCCCGGCACATCAAGGCGACCGAGGAGCGCGCGAAACCGCCCTCCTTCAGGGAGATCGGGCGCTTCCTGGCCGGCGACTACACCGGATCCCTCTTCTCGCTCGCCGTGGTCTACCTGGTCCCGGTGATCGTCGCTTCGCAGGTCAGCTCCGCCGACAACGCGTACTTCTACATCACCACCACGATCGGCGGCACGGTCAACCTGCTCGCCATCAACATGGGCGCCTCACTCACCGTCGAGGGCTCGCACGACCCGGCGCGGCTGGCCGCCAACACTCGGGCCGCGCTCAAGCGGATGGCCCGGATCATGCTGCCGGTGTGCGGGCTGCTGTTCCTCGGCGCACCGTTCATCCTGCACGTCTTCGGCGAGGGCTACGCGCACGCGGCGACCCCGCTGCTGCGCTGGTTCGCCGTCGGCGCGGTGCTGCGGGTTGTCATGGAGACCTACTTCGCGGTGCTGCGCGCCCAGAGCCGCACCTCCGGACTCGCCTATCTGCAGGGCCTGTTGTGCGTACTGGTGCTGAGTCTCACGGTGATCCTGCTGCCGCGCATGGGCCTGACCGGCGCGGGCGTCGCCGAGATCTCCAGCCTCGCGGTGATCGTGGCGATCGCCGCGCCCAAGCTGTACAAGATCGTGCGGACCGCGCCGCCCGCGGAGGTCCCCGTGGACGCGGCGCCGGACGGGGACCTCGCCGACCTGGGGGCGCGCGAGGTCCCCGCGACGAAGAGCAGTCCTTCCTGGGCGAAGAAGCTGGACGCCGACACCCTCGCGCTCGGCATCCACGTCGACTTCGACCACCAGGAACGCAGGCCCGACGTACGACCGGGACCGGGCACGCCGCCCACCGGGACACCCTCGGCAGGGCCGGACCACCGCCCGACATGGGCGCTGCGGCCGCAGGTGGGACTGCCGGTCGAGGCACGGGAGCCGGGTTCGGAGGCCAGCCTGGGCCCGTCCGAGGCGCCGGAGGTGGACGCTCCGTTCGAGACGGGCGAGCAGGTGAGCGCTCCCGCAGGGGCGCGGGGCGTGACATCAAGCGGCTCCGCCGCGGGGGCGCGACCAGCCACAACGGAACCGCAGCCGACGGACAACCCACCCCGATCCCTTCGGGAGCGCTTGACGCACCCGTCCAAACCGGGTGTCGTCCTCGGCTGCCTGCTGATCTCCGCACTACTCCTCTACTGGGTCCCCGCAGTGGGTCTCGACGACGGCTCCCTCGCCCGCATGGGCGGCCTCGGCCTCATCTCGGTCCTGCCGCTGCCGACCCTGGTCGGGGCCGCGTTGCTGATCACGGTCTTCGCCTCGCTGCTCTGGATGAACCGCGAGCACAAGGGACTCCTGCTCATCACCCTGCTCGCCACCGTGGTCTCGCTGCACGCGCTCCCCGCGGTGATCGAGACCGAGCCGCGGTTCGCGACGGCCTGGCAGCACCTCGGGTTCCTCGACTACATCGACCGGACGGGCTCGGCCGTACCCGACCTGGACGCCCGCTGGAGCTGGCCCGGCTTCTTCGCCGCGGCCGCGTTCATCGCGAAGGCCTGCGGAGTCACCGACCTCACCGAGGTCATCCGCTGGTGGCCGCTGACCATCCAACTCCTCTACCTGGCACCGATGTTCCTGCTCATGCGCTCGATGCGGGCGAGCTGGCGGGCCAAGTGGACCGGCATCTGGATCTTCGTGCTCAGCGGCTGGGTCGGACAGGACTACTTCTCGCCGCAGGGCTTCACATATCTGCTCTATCTGGTCTTCGTGGCGGTCCTGCTCGTGTGGTTCCGGGAGCCGCGCGTGCTGTGGACGAAGGCACGCCCCGGCGAGGTGGAGGTCGAGCCGGCCAACCGCCGTCAGCGGGCCGTCCTCCTCATGATCCTGATAGGGCTGTTCGCGGCGACCGTCCCGGCGCACCAGCTCACGCCGTTCGTGATGCTGGGCGTGCTCGCGGTCCTCGTCCTCATCGGCCGCTCCGAACTGCGCGGCCTGCCGATCCTGTTCGCCGTGCTGGTCTCGGTCTGGATCTCCTTCATGGCCGAGCCGTACTGGTCGGGTCACTTCAACGACCTGTTCGGCGGCGTCGGCGGCGTCGGCGGCAATGTGTCCTCGTCCGTCTCCGGCCGTATCCAGGGCGGCAGTTCGACCCACAAGCTCGTGCTCTACACGCGCGTGCTGCTGGCCGGCAGCGTGATGGCCTTCGCCTGCTGGGGCTGGTGGCGCCGCCGCGACCACAAGTACCGGGAGCGCTCGCTGCTCGTCCTCACCTTCGTGCCGTTCCTGGGCTTCGGCATGCAGTCCTACGGCGGCGAAATGGCCCTGCGTGTCTTCATGTTCGCGCTTCCGGGTGCGGCCCTGCTCGCCGGTCTCGCCCTCTTCCCGCGCACCGGCGTCACCGCGAAGGAGCGGGAGAAGGACCGGGTGAGCCTCGCCCCGCTCGCGGCCCTCGTGGCGGGCCTGCTCCTCATGGGCGGCTTCCTGGTGGCCCGTTGGGGCAACGAGCCCTTCGAGCGGATCAGGCCGGGCGAGGTCGCGGCCATGAACTACGTGTACGAGCACGACGACCCGACCGTACGGCTGCTGTGGCTGAGCAACGACACGCTCGACAACGTGACGCCGGCGATGCCGTGGGGCGCACGGGACATGGAGAAGGTGAACTACGTACCCACGCTGGCGCCCGCCGACCCGGTGCTGGTGTCCGGGCTCGTCAAGGCGCTCAAGGACGCGGGCCCGAACTCGTATCTGATGATCAACCGCAGCCAGGTGGTCTACCTCGAGATGGACGTGGGCTATTCGGCGAGCTGGGAGTCGAGGCTGATCACCAACCTCGACGACCGGCAGGAGCTGAAGAAGGTCCTCGTCAACGACGACGTGACGATGTACGCGCTGCGCAAACAGCCCGCGGGCAAGGTCCCGAAGGCCGATCCGGGCCCCATCGGGCCCCAGGTGACCTGGACGCCGTGGTCGGTCGTCGGTGGTCTGGCGGCGATCGCGCTCATCGTGCTGCTGACGGCACGAGAGGTCGTACGGGTCGCAGTGCGGCCGAGCGTGCGGCAGCTGCGCTGGCTGCAGAGCAGCTTCTGGTTCTCGCTGCCCCTGCTGGCGGTGTTGCTGGCTTCGATGGTGCAGCGGTTCCTGACGATGAAGTAGGACGACGAAGTAGTACGTCCCTACGCGGGCGCTGAAGTGGCTCACCGGACTTACCGGGTGAGCCACTTCACCTCGTACGCCCGCATCTCGAACCGCTTGCCGTCCACCTTGGCGCTGATCGAGCGGTCCAGGGTGTTGACCACGAGGGCGACCTTGTCGGTGGCCAGGACACGGACGTTGGGCACGTCGTCGGCGGCGACGGACACGGTCTCGTACTCGGTCCCTGGCGGGAACTCCTTGCCGAAGCGGGACACCAGGTCGTACATGGGGAGTGTCTTCCCGCCGTCGGCGCCGTCGGTCGGCGTCCACAGGCAGCCCGCGCAGTCGGCGCCCTTCTCCGTCTCCGGGTTCCAGTAGAAGCCGGAGGAGGCGCCGCCCTTGACCATCGCGATCATTCCGGCGGCCTGTACGGCGGCACGGTGGATCTCGGACCAGCCCTTGCGGTCGTCGTTGCCGTCGGCCGGTTCGACGTAGTACTCGGCCCACCACAGCGGCAGGTCGTGCGTCTGCTCACGCACCCACTTCCCGACGGCCGTGAGCTTGTCCGTGGCGGCGAACTCATTGGGCAGCATGTCGTCGTCGTTGGTGTAGCTGGAGCCGTCCACGACGACGAAGTCGGCGCCCACCTTGTTCTTGTTCCAGTAGTCGAAGGCGTCGAGGACGCGCTGGTCCATGGCGCCCCAGGTGCCCTTCACGGCGGTGGACGCGTTGTCCGTCTGACGCGGGTCGAAGCTGTCCATGACCAGGTAGGGGCCGCCCACCATGATGTCCTTGTCGACCTTCTTCAGGGCCTTGTAGACCAGGTTGTAGAGCTCGGTGTAGCCCTCGTAGTCCCAGCGGGCCTTGCTGTCGTTCCAGAAGCCCTTGAACTCGTTCCAGACGATGAAGTGCCGTACGTCGGGATAGCGCTTGGCGACGGTCGCGGCGAGCGCGGCGAAGTCCTTGTAATGGGCGCGGTCCGGGGCGGTCTCCAGGGCTGCCTGGCTCCAGTCGGTGACGCCGGACTTGCCGCCCTTCATCCAGTCCGGGGAGCAGCACAGAGTGACGATCGGGGTGCCGCCGGACTTGCGGATGAAGTCGATACGGCGGTCCATCTCGGAGAAGTCGTAACGCCCCTTGGACGGCTCGGGGTTGCTCGCGCCCCAGCCCATGATGTGCTGGTTCTGCGGCAGCGACTGCTTCTCCAGCAGCCCCTCGACGCGCTCGGTGGCGTCGGCGGCACCCTCGTCGGCGCTGAACTGGGTGTGGGTGAAGCCCCAGCCCACCTCCGGCCGCGGCGTTTCGGGCGGGGTGACCGGTGTGCCGTGCACCTTGTCCCCGTCGCGGGTCGTGCCCGCGGCGCTCCCGCCGTCTCCCGGCAGGGTGTTGAGCAGGGTCACGACCAGGGCCAGAGCGGCCGCACCGACACCGAGCAGCGCGGTGAGCCGCCACCGTCCTGCCCCCGAATTCCACCCATGACGTCCCATCATGGGCAACAGTAACGGTGGGGATCGGCCGTAGGACAGATCCCGTAACACCACAGCCCTGTAACAGGACGGAGGGGGATACACCGGAAGCGGTGGACAACAGCCGACACACGGGACGCACTGCGGAAACCGGGTGCACGGGGCGCCCGCGTGACGGATCATGGCGGCATGTCTGCGAACCCACACGACGCTCTGCCGATCAGGCTCAACGTCGACGACAGCGACTCACCGCCGGACGTCGTCGACGCGCTGTTCCTCGGCCGCTTCGCGACGGGCGAGCAGCCACACTCGCACGCGGCGAACATCGACCGCGTACGGGCCGGAGCGACCCTGCTCCCGCCGGGCGCGCGCGTACTGCGCTCCGCCCGCGACGACGACCGCAGCGCGACCCTCGCCGAGGGCGACGGCTGGACCCTCCTGGTGTCCCGATGGAACCGCGGCGCCGACGTCACGGTGACCGCCACCAGCGAGGAGCTGGCGGAGAAGGTACTGAACCAGGCGACGGACGGCGCGGCGGACGAGCCGGAGCCGCAGCCGGAGAACGTGACGATGGGGTTCTGGTACGTGTCGCCGCGCCGGGGCCCGCACCGCACGACACGCCAGATCTCGGCGGGTACGTGGGAAGAGGTCCGCCCCAACTACACGGCGCCGGTGGCGGACGCGATGGACCGCCTGATGAAGACGACGCCGGAGGACATCGCGGGCCGTCTGCTGCTGTTGCACGGGCCGCCGGGCACCGGCAAGACCTCCGCGCTGCGCACGCTCGCCCGCTCCTGGCGCGACTGGTGCCAGGTCGACTGCGTCCTGGATCCCGAGCGGCTCTTCTCCGACGTCGGCTATCTCATGGACATCGCGATCGGCGAGGAGGACGGCACGGGCAAGGGCCGCTGGCGGCTGCTCCTCCTGGAGGACTGCGACGAGCTGATCCGCGGCGAGGCCAAGCACACCGCGGGTCAGGCGCTCTCGCGCCTGCTCAACCTCACGGACGGGCTGCTGGGACAGGGGCGCAATGTGCTGGTGGGCGTCACCACCAACGAGGACCTGGAGCGCCTCCACCCGGCCGTCGTCCGCCCCGGCCGCTGCCTCGCCCGCATCGAGGTCGGCCCGCTGACCCGCCGCGAGGCGGTGAACTGGCTGGGCACCGAGGAGGGCGTCTCGCGCGAGGGCGCGACCTTGGCGGAGCTGTACGCGCTGCGCCGGGGGACGACTCCTACGTCGGTACCGGACCAGCGCGAGGGTGCGGACGCAGGGCTGTATCTGTAGCTCCGCGTCCGATCTGTGGCGCCGCATCCGCCCGCCTCCGGTGCTTTGATGGAGGTATGACCCTGTACGTCGGCACGTCGGGGTGGCAGTACAAGGACTGGCGCGGGGTCCTCTACCCGGATCGGCTGCCCCTGCGGCTCTGGCTGGAGGAATACGCGGCGCGGTTCGCGACGGTCGAACTCAACAACGCCTTCTACCGGCTGCCGTCGCGGCAGAACTTCGAGGGCTGGCGCGAGCGCACTCCACCGGACTTCGTCGTCGCCGTCAAGGCGAGCCGCTATCTGACCCATATCAAGCGGCTGCGGGACCCGGCGGAGCCGGTGCACCGCCTGATGACCCACGCGGCCGGCCTGGGCGACCGGCTCGGCCCGGTCCTGCTCCAGCTTCCGCCCACGCTGCGCGCCGACCCCGCGCTCCTCGACGACTGCCTCGCCCACTTCCCGTCCGGCACGCGGATCGCGGTCGAACCCCGCCACGACTCCTGGTGGGCGCCCGAGGTGCGCGAGGTGCTGGAATCACGGGGCGCCGCCCTCTGCTGGGCCGACGTCCTGGCCCGCCCGGTGACCCCCCTGTGGCGGACCACCGACTGGGGCTACGTCCGCTTCCACCAGGGCCGCGCCCTGCGGTGGCCGCATTACGGGCGGCGGTCCCTGACGACCTGGATACAGCGCATCGCGGACACCTGGCCGGACGACCACGACGTGTACGTGTACTTCAACAACGATCCGCACGCGGCGGCCGTCCAGGACGCGGTGATGTTCGCCCGGGCGGCGAGGGCGGCGGGCCTGACGGTGACGCGCACGCCGGGCCACATGCCGGCGTCGTGAGGTGACGCCAGCCCTGCACTCACCGCGGCTCCCCTTACCGGCTTTCCGCCTTTCCGGCCTGCGGGCCTGCGGGCCTGCGGGCCTTCCGGCTTTCCGGCTTTCCGGCGTTCTCCGCCTGGACGGCGCGGCGCTCCGGCACGGCGGCGTACCCGGCGGTGCCGACATCGGCTCAGCCGCGGCGGCGGCATCCTCCTATCCCCCGTAAGCCGCCCGCAGGGCATCCCGTACGGCGTCGAGCGCGGCCGACTCGGTGAGGCCGAGGCGACGCGCCCGGTCGGCGTAGGCCTGCGCGGCGGTCGCGGCCTCGCGTGACGCGGCGTCGCCGGCGGCGGCCACGAACGTTCCGTTGCGCCCCCGCGTCTCGATCACCCCGTCCGCCTCCAGGGCCCGGTACGCCTTGGCGACGGTGTTGGCCGCGAGGCCGAGCGACTCGGCAAGGCCGCGCACCGTGGGCAGCTTGTAGCCGACCGGCAGCGCGCCGGACCGGGCCTGCTCGGAAATCTGGGCGCGCACCTGCTCGTACGGCGCGGCCCCCTCAGCGATGTGGATCTTCAGGGTCACGCAGCGATTGTCCCGCACCGACCGGAAAATGAGAGGCATCCGCACACGACCCACGCGTAGCGTGCGGCTCCATGACCGTGATCGTTCGCGAACTGCGCCGCGGGGACGGGGCGGACGCCGAGGCCTTCGCCCGCATCCGTCACCTGGCCCTCCCGTTCATGCTCTTCACCCCCGAGTCCATCGCCTACGACCTTGAGCACGCTCACCCCGACTCGCACTACCAGCCGCTGCTGGCCGAGGAGGACGGCGAGCCCATCGGCACGGCACAGGTGGGCGTCGTGTACGACAGCCCGGAGCCCGGCCAGGCGTACGTCAATGTCTATGTGCACCCCGAGCGGACGGGCCGCGGCGCGGGCGCGCTGCTGGTACGCGCGGCCGAGGAGCGGCTGAGTGCCCTGGACGCGACCAGGCTGCACGCCTGGGTCCTGGACGAGCCCGGGAACCGCGCCTTCGCGGAGAAGCGCGGCTACCGCTCCGCCCGCTCCGCGCACTTCCTCCGCCTCGACCTGGCGAACGGCACCCCGCCGCCCCTCCAGTCGCCGCCGCCCGGCGTGGAGCTGCGCACCGCCGCGGACTTCGCCGATGATCCGCGACCGCTGTTCCGCCTGGACGCGGAGACGCTGCTGGACGAACCGAGCGACGTCGACCGGGAGTTCACGGACTACGAGGCCTGGCTGACGGAGACCTGGCGCCACCCCCTGTTCAGCCCCGAGCTGACCTCGGTCGCCGTGGTCGACGGCCGCCCCGCCGCGTTCAGCGCGGCCCGCACCGACGGCGGCACCCGCTACGGCACGGTGATGACGGGCACCGCGCGCGCCTTCCGGGGCCGCGGCCTCGCCAAGCTCGCCAAGAACGCCTCCCTGCACCACGCCCGTTCCGCCGGCCTCACGGAGGCATTCACGGGCAACGACTCCGGAAACGGACCGATGCTGGCGATCAACAAGTGGTTCGGATACGAGATCTGCGCGACGGAGGTGAAGTATGTCCGCGACCTCCCCTGACAACCCTGCCTCGCTGGAGGTCGTCCTTGTCAAGTACGGCCGCACCAAGATCAGTTACCCCGCCGAGCTGCTCGCCGACGACGGCACTCGGGTCACCGTGCGCGCGCCGTGGGCGGGCGACGGCGTACGCGACTTCGGCTTCGTACGGTTCGAACAGGGCGATGTCTTCACCGAGTACTACTGGCGGGACCGGTGGTACTCGGTGAAGGAGGTCCGTGACAGCCGGGGCGTGCTGAAGGGCTGGTACTGCGACATCACCCGCCCGGCCACCGTCCGTGGCGGCGAGCTGGTCGTCGAGGATCTCGACCTCGACCTGTGGCGCTCGGCCGACGGCAGCACCGTACTCCGCCTGGACGAGGACGAGTTCGCGGCGAGCGGTCTGGCGACCACCGATCCGCAGGCCGCGACCGCCGCCGAGAACGCCCTGGACGAACTCGAACGGCTGGCCCGCGAGGGCGACTTCGAATCGTTGCTGGCCTAGGCCTGCCGTCACGTTCGCGCCGTCCGGCCGCGGGGCGGCGGGAACGTGACGACAGGCCCCGGCCCCCCGTCCTCTCACTCGACGGTGGCCACCACCGCGTACCGCTCGTCCTCGACCTCCCGGCCCCACAGCCGCGCGTCGTCCGACAGCGGCTCCACGCGGAGGTGGCTCACCAGAGGGTCGACGAGGGCGGTCAGCCGGTCGGCCGGTATGCCGACCGGGCTCACGGTCCCCCAGACACCCTCGACCAGGACGAGCCGCCCTCCTGGGCGGAGCAGTCCGCGCCAGTGCCGCAGGACGCGCTCGGGGTCCGGCAGCGCCCACAGCACATGGCGGCACAGCAGCACGTCGAACCGCTGCTCGCCGACGGGCGGCGCCACCGCGTCGCCGACGAGGAACACCGCGTCACGGCCGGCCAGCTTCGCGCGCGCGAGGTCGATCATGCGCGGCGAGCTGTCGACCCCGGTGACCCGGTGCCCCCGCTCGGACGCGAGCAGTGACAGGCTGCCGGTGCCGCAGCCCGCGTCGAGGACGTCGGCCGGGCGCTCCGGCAGCCACGCCCGCAGACGGGCGGCCCAGGCCTCCCTTACGACGAGGTCGCGCAGGCCGTGGTCCGGCTCCTTGTCGAATGTGACGGACTCCGCGTCCCAGTCGACGCCCGCCCCCGGATTCATGTCACTGTTACTCGTCATGCGCCCCAGGGTGACACCCGCCACTGACAGTCGATTCGTGACAGCCGCCACAGACAGATCCCGACCGATGAGGAACTCTCCCGGAAAGGGTCTACCTCCGTACACAGCGGAACCCGGTAGGCCCAAGGAGGCAGCCATGCGCCGTGTGACCGTGCAGAAGCCCCTGAGGAAGTCGGACTCCCGCCGTGTGCGGGACGAGGCCGACGAGCGTCCGGCCGAGCGCCAGGAGGTCCGAAAGGACATCGCGCGCACGTGGTGGCCGGACGGCTGAGCCGCCACGACCACCACGAGGACCAGACCGGCGCCAGAACCGGAACCGTCAGACCAGCCGCTTGCGATAGTGGATCCGGTCGTACGGACCGTCGACGCGCCGCTCGACCACCTCGTACCCGTATCTCGGGTAGATCTTCTGGTTCTCCCACATCAGCGCGTTCGTCAGAAGCCTGATCTCGGGCAGTCCGAGCTCACGCGCGCGTGCGTCCACGAAGTGCAGCAGCCGGCGCCCGATGCCCTTGCCATGGGCGTCGGGGTGGACGGCGATGATGTCGAGGTACAGGTGATCCTCGCGCTCCTCGACCACCACGATCCCCGTCACCGGCTCCCCCGTCAGGAACACCTGCCCCGCGGCCACGTGCGCCGCGTGATCAGCCTCCATGGGCGCCGGAACCAGCCCGATGCGCTCGATGTAGGGATGGAACGCCGCGTCGATCACGGCCTTCACGACCGGCACATCGGCGGCGACGGCCGACCGGATCTCCTCGTCTGTCATGCCGCGAACGCTACCTACCGACCAGGGAGCCACGGCACGTGGATCAGACTGCTTCCGGGGGCTCTCCGCCCAACGCATCGTCATCGTCTCCTGGCGGACAACCAGTTCCTACCGGTGCTCGGGGTTTTCGTAGTCGCGGCGACAGCCGGCGTCCCACGCGGTGCGCTGGTTGCCGTATGCGGGGATGCCACCGAGATCCTTCAACGCCCGGGCCAGGTGCAGCAGATTCCAGGTCATGAAGGTGGTGTTGCGGTTGGTGAAGTCGTTCTCCGGGCCGCCCGAGCCGGGGTCGAGGTACGACGGGCCGGGGCCTGCCGCGCCGATCCATCCGGCGTCCGCCTGGGGAGGGATGGTGTATCCCAGGTGCTGCAGGCTGTAGAGGACGTTCATGGCGCAGTGCTTGACGCCGTCCTCGTTGCCGGTGATCAGGCATCCGCCGACGCGGCCGTAATAGGCGTACTGTCCGGCTTCGTTGAGCAGGCTGGAGCAGGAGTAGAGACGTTCGATCACCTGCTTCATCACGGAGCTGTTGTCGCCCAGCCAGATGGGGCCGGCCAGTACGAGGATGTCGGCCGCCAGGACCTGCTGGTAGAGGTCCGGCCAGGCGTCCGTCTCCCAGCCGTGCTCCGTCATGTCGGGCCACACACCGGTGGCGATGTCGTTGTCCACCGCCCGTACGACATCGACGTGCACTCCCTGCGCGTCCATGACGGCGATGCTGCGGTCGATCAGTCCCTGGGTGTTGCTCGTCTCCGGCGAGCGCTTGAGGGTGCAGTTGATCACCAGAGCACGCAGGTCGTCGTACCGGGCCGGCGGTGCATCGGTGGCAGGCGCCGAAGCGGTCACACGGTCCTCCCAAAGGTCTGCCGCCGCACGGCCGGGCGGCGCGTCCACATCTGGATCCAGCGTGCGGGCCGACCGCGGCGGGCGCCACCGCTATACCTCCGAACAGCCGCGGCGTCGCTTGCGCGCGTGGGCTCAGGTGCCGGGTCGGCACCCGTCACCGGCCAGCCCGGTCGGCGGCTGATCAGTGGCCGGGGCAGGCGGACATGCCTACTTTCGTCTCATGGGCATCCAAGGCGCGGCCGAGTCGCGGAACACGACCGCAGTGGGGGACGTCGCGCACCTGTTGGTGCGCTGTCTGCGGGCCGAGGGCGTGGAGTACGTCTTCGGGATTCCCGGTGAGGAGAACATCCGCTTCGTTGACGCGCTGAACGACTCCGGGATCCGGTACGTCCTGGTACGCCACGAACAGGCCGCCTCGTTCATGGCGGAGATCTACGGGCGGCTGACCGGCCGGGCCGGAGTGTGCTCGGCCACGCTGGGGCCCGGCGCGATCAATCTGCTGCTCGGTACCGCGGACGCCATGACCAACAGCGCGCCGATGGTGGCCCTGGCCGCTCAGGGGTCGCTGCGCCGTATCCACAAGGAGTCGCACCAAGTCATTGATCTGGTGTCGATGTTCGCTCCCGTCACCCAGTGGGCGGCCCAGATCACGTGTCCGGACGCGGTGCCGGAGATGACACGCAAGGCGTTCAAGACCGCGCAGAGCGAGCGCCCCGGCGCCGTGTTCCTGGCGGTGCCGGAGGACATCGAAGCAGAGCGTCCTGCCGAGCCGCCGGCACCCTTGCAGGTCGACGCGGTGCGCGCCGATGCACCGTCGCCCTCCCAGATCGCGCGGGCCGTCGAGGTGCTGGCGGCAGCCCGGCACCCTGTCGCGCTGGCAGGCCACGGTGCCGCCAGAGCCGGGGCCTCGACCGCCCTGGTGCGGTTCGCCGAGCGGCTGAACATCCCGGTCGCGACCACGTTCCACGGCAAGGGCGTCTTCCCCGACGATCACCCGAACGCGCTCGGCGCGGTCGGCTTCATGCGCCACGACTACGGCAACTTCGGCTTCGACGCGGCCGACGTGCTGATCTGCGTGGGCTACGAGATCCAGGAGTTCGACCCAGTCAAGATCAACCCGAACGGCGACAAGCGGATCATTCACATGCACCGCTGCCCCGCCGAGGTGGACGCCCACTACCCGGTCGCAGTGGGCGTCAAAGGTGACCCCGCTCAGGCGCTGGACACACTCGCGGCGGCACTGCCCGAAGGACTCACCTACGACCTGGGAAGCAGCGCGAAGATCCGTACGCTGCTCGATGAAGAACTCCGGTACGGACGCGACAACGACGCGTTCCCTCTGGTGCCGCAGCGCGTGGTGACCGATGTCCGCACCGCGCTGGACCGCCACGACATCGTGCTCGCGGATACCGGCGCCGGAAAAATGTGGATGGCCCGCCTCTACCCGACCTACGAACCGGACACCTGCCTGGTCTCCAACGGCCTGTCCACCATGGGCTTCGCACTGCCGGGCGCGATCGCCGCCAAGCTCGCCCGGCCGGACCGACGAGTCCTGGCGATGATGGGCGACGGCTCGTTCCTGATGAACTCCCAGGAACTGGAGACCGCTGTCCGCGAAGGCGTCCCGCTGGTCGTCCTCGTCCTGGTGGACGAAGAATACGGCTTGATCACCTGGAAGATGGAACTCGAACTCGGTCGCCACAGCCATACCCGGTTCACCAACCCGGACCTGGTCGCCTACGCCGAAAGCTTCGGCGCACGCGGCTATGCGATCGAGGCCGCCGACCAACTGCTGCCCGTGCTGCGCCGCGCCCTGGACGACGACACGGTTTCCGTGATCGCCTGCCCCGTCGACTACTCCGAGAATCTGCGTCTGACCGACAGACTGGGCAGTCTCCACGGCCCGTTCTGACCTCACGGACCGTGCTGTGGGCGGTGCGCCGGCCTCTCGATCCCCTCTGACTCGGCCTGTGCCGTCGCGTCGGCGTGATTCCGGCCCGGCCGGGTCAGGAGGCTGGACTCTTCGACGGGCGGCAGCCACCCCGGAATCCGAGATGGCGGGACAGGCTCAGCGCTCCCAGGGCGATCCGCTCGCCCGCAGGTGAGGAAGGGCGCTTCAACGGCCCTTCCTGAGCCCCCAGTTAGCCCCGCCTTAACAGCGCCATAAGGATCTCCACCACCCGCCTACGGCAGGCGATTCCACGGTTTCTTGGGGCTAGCTTGCTGATCACCCCCCGCGGGTTCGCCGCATGTCCGAAGGACCGTTTCGAGGAGTTCCCCCCATGTCTGCTCGCCGCAAGGCCGCCGCCGTCGCCGTCGGCATCGCCCCGCTCGCCCTGACCGCGCTGGGCGCCGCGCCCGCGTCCGCGCACGGCACGATGGGTGACCCGGTCAGCCGGGTGTCCCAGTGTTATGCGGAGGGCCCCGAGAGCCCCAGGTCGGACGCCTGCAAGGCGGCCGTCGCGGCGGGTGGCACACAGGCGCTCTACGACTGGAACGGGATCCGGATCGGCGACGCGAACGGGCGGCACCAGGCGCTGATACCTAACGGCAAGCTGTGCAGCGCGAACAACGACGAGTTCAAGGGGCTCGACCTGGCGCGCGCCGACTGGCCGGCGACCGGTGTGAGCAGCGGCTCGTACACCTTCAAGTACCGGGTGACGGCCCCGCACAAGGGCACGTTCAAGGTGTACATCACCAAGGCGGGTTACGACCCCTCCCAGCAGCTCGCCTGGGACGATCTGGACCTCGATCACCCGGTCGCGACGGCCACCGACCCGGTCGCCTCGGGCGGCTTCTACACCTTCGCCGGAACGCTCCCGGAGCGCTCGGGCAAGCAGCTCCTGTACGCGATCTGGCAGCGCTCGGACAGCCCGGAGGCGTTCTACTCCTGCTCGGACGTGGCCTTCGGCGGAAGCGGCAACACCGGCAGCGGTGGTACCGGGAGCAGTTCCTCCCCCGCTCCGACCGCCTCCGCGCCCTCCGAGGAGCAGATCGAGGACGGTGCCGACAAGTCGACCGTCGAGCACCACGGTCACGGTGACAACGACGCCAGTACGTCGGCGGAGCCGACGACTGCGGCGAGTACCGCGAGTGCCGCCGCCGGCACGGACACGGCGAACCAGCCGAAGGCGGACGGTTCGTCGCAGAACCTCGCCGAGACCGGCGGCGACTCCTCCACGTCGTACATCGCGATCGGCGGGGCGACCGCCCTGGCGCTCGGTGCCGCGGCGCTGTTCGCCTCGGTCCGGCGGCGCGCGATGTCGAGCGGCCGCCACGACCGCTAGTGCCGCGTCAGCCAAGGTTTGCCCGTTGAGGAGCGGCGTCCGGTGCGTGCTCTGGGGGTCCCCCCGGCCGAAGGCTGGGGGAGTGCCGGCCGGAAGTCCTCGTACTGGATGTACTTGGGCTTTCGGCCGGAGCGGCGAGTGGGGGCACCTCCCACGCCCTCAAGGCAGTGGGGGAGCGTGCCGGGCGTCGCGACGGGGCGAACCTTGGCTGACCCGGCACTAGGCCCTGTCGGCGCGGGACTCCGGGGTCTGTCCGGCGGCTCAGGCCGGACAGACCCCGGCGGCGTGCTCAGCTGAACACGGACGCACAGGTGGTCGCGGTGGCGTGCGACGGATCGAGGGCGTTGGCCACCTCGTGGAACGCGATCCGGTCGAGGAGACCGATCGCCACGTGCTCGGAGAGGTCGACCGAGCACAGGTTCTGCAGCAGGACGTTGTGCACGTCGGAGCCGCTGAGGAACTGGGTGTCGTACGGCGTGGCCACCTCGTCGTACTTGGTGGCGATGACCGTGTAGTGGACGCCCGAGACGGTGTCACCGCCGGCGTTGAGCTTGGTCAGGAACGCGGATCCGGCGACCTGGTCCGCGAGTCCGGGAGTGGCCGCCGAGAGCAGGTCCTCGGCGCCCGGGAAGTACGGCAGCAGGTTGGCGAGACCGCTGAGGGTGGTGCCGTGGTTGTCGGGCGCGATACCGACGAGCGCGTTCACCTTGGCGGCTCCGCCGAGGAACTTGAGGTAGTAGCGGGGCATCATGCCGCCCTGTGAGTGACCGACGAGGTCGGCCTTGGTCGCGCCGGTCGCGGCGAGTACCTTGTCGACGAATGTCTGGAGCTGTTCGGCCGACTTGTCGATGGGGCCCAGGCCGTTGAAGAGCGGGACGCCGGGCAGTTGCCCGTAGTCGAGGGAGTAGACGCAGTATCCGCGGTCGACCAGGTAGGGCGCGAGGGACAGCCAGTTGTCGACGGAGTTCCCGAAGGTGCCGTGGACGAGGACGACGGGGCGGGGGTGGGTGGCGGACGGCTTGCAGGAGTAGTTGTTCCAGCCCCGGCTGGGGGCGGAGTCCGCCCGGGCGGTGGCGGCGGGGACGACTGCGACAGCGGCGGTCAGGAGCAGCGCGGTCAGGGGTCTGAGCACTCGCTTCCAGGGCAGCATCGGGTGATCTCCTTGCGGCTCAAGGGAGTTGCGACGACGTACGCCCTGTGATCCGGATCACGAGGATGCTGTTCACTCGTCAAGTTACGGGCGAGTAGCTCAGGTGTGAAGTTACGCGTCAGTAAAAACTTCCAGTGGTAACCAGGGCAGTGAGCGCAGTCGCCGAACCGTCACCAGGCGGGCCTGATGGGACCGTAGGGCGCGATGCGCACCAAGCGGTCGCGCAACGCGCGCATTTCACCCTCCCCGAGCAGTCCACTCCACCCACGCACGACATCGGCGGCCGCCTCCTCCGCCGCGCGCGTGCAGGCCCAGCCGCGCTCGGTCAGCACGATCAGCCGGGCGCGCGCGTCGTCCGGATGCGGGCGCCGCTCGACGAACCCCTTGCGGACGAGCTCCTCGACGAGCTGACTCGCCGCCTGCTTGGTGACCCCGAGGTGGGCGGCGAGGTCGGTGACCGTCGCACCGTCCGGGGCGAGCCGCGTGAACGCGAAACCGTGCGCGGGTCGCAGCCCCTCGAACCCCCGGGCGACCACGCCCTCATGAATACGTTGCGTCAGCTCACCGGCGACGGCGAGCAGCGCGGCGGACAGGGCCATGGCCTCGGAGTTCTGCACGCATGCATTGAAACACCCTTGACGAATTGGTCAAGCAGCTTGACCATAGGGGGCGCAGTCATAGTCAAGCGGCTTGACCATCTCTTCTTGTCCATCCACCTCCCCGGAGGCTCCCGTGCCCGTCATCCGTCCGTCCGAAGCCGTCGTCCACGAGATCCACGGAGCCCGTTTCATCTCGCACGCCACTCCCCTGAGCGGCAGCAAGGAGCTGTGCGCCTGGCGCGGCGAGATACCCGCGGGAACCAAGGCCCCCGTCCACACCGTCAACCGCGAGGAGATCTTCCATCTCCTCGCCGGAGAACTGCTGATCACCCTCGACGGCCGCACCGAGCGGATCGTCGCGGGCGACACGGTGATCATCAACCCGGGCGCCACGCTGGGCGTCGAGAACCCGACCGGGGAAACCGCGATCTCCTGGGTCACCACATCCATCGGCCTCCAGGCGGAACTGGCCGACGGCTCGGTCCTCACGCCGCCGTGGGCGAACTAGGGGCCCTACGGGGTTTTCGCCCCCTCCGCCCCTACCCGTCCCGTACCTGGGGGCTGCGCCCCCAGACCCCCCTATAAGATCGCGCAGTTCCCCGCGCCCCTAAAGGGCGCGAGGAACTGCGCGATCAGCCCCTACCGGTAGGGGCTGATCGTGCCCGTCACGCCGCCAATGTCCCCGGCCCGATCACATGGGGGCCGAACTTCGCCCGGGCCCTGTCCGCGACCTCCTCGATGCGGCGGACCTTCTCGTCCACCGGGTCGAAGGTGAGCTGGTAGGAGGCTTGTCCGGCAGGGGTCAGGCCCTCGGCGCGCAGGGCGATCGCGCGGACTCGGGCGCGCTGCAGGCCGAGTGCCTCGTACATGCGGTACGCGGTGTCGGTGAGCGTCGACGAGTGGGCGGTGGGCTCCTTGAGGGTACGGCTGCGGGTGGTCGTGGAGCGGTCGGCGTAGCGGACGGTGAGGGTCAGCGTGCGGCAGACCTTCTCCAGGGCGCGCAGCCGGGTGCCCAGTTCCTCCGCGGCCGAGAGCAGGGCGCGGCGGTGCCGGGACGGGTCCAGCTCGTCGCGGGAGAAGGGGCGTTCGGTGGCGAGGGAGCGTGAGGTGGCGTTCGGGACCACCCTGCCTCGGTCGATGCCGGACGCCCTCTCGTGCAGCTCGCGGCCGGCCCGGGCGCCGGTGAGGCGCTGCAGTGTGGACAGGGGGGCGGCGGCGACCTTGCCGATGGTGTCGAGGCCGTACTCGCACAGGGTGCGGGCGGTGGCGCCGCCGACTCCGGGCAGCGCGGCGACGGGCCGCTCGGCGAGGAACTCCGCGACGGCGTCCGGCTCTTCGGGCACCACGCGGGTCACCCCGGGCGCGGCGTCCCGCAGGGCCATCCGCGCGAGCATCGGCCCCGGGCCGGCGCCGATCACACAGTCGATCCCGTGCAGCGCGAGCGCCCGCACCCGAATCAGCGAGGCGAACTCCACGGCACCGCGCCCGAAGTACCGTTCGGCGCCGCGCAGATCCAGCAGCGCGCCGTCGGGCGGCAGCGCCTCGATGACGGGGGTGAACTCCTCGAGAAGCGCGAGGAGTTGAGCCAACGCCGCCTCGTGCATCGGAGGCAGCTGGAAACGTACGCAGAGGATGGTCATCCCGCACTCCCCGGACTCTGGTGCCACAACTTCTTTCCCCCCGCGGGCCCTTCGCCCGCGGGACGCAGATCGGCCCAGGGGTGCATCTCGTACCCCGTGGACATGCGGATCTTCCGGCCCTCAGCCGGATCGCCGTCACCGGGCTTCTCCGGTACGGGCTCCGCCAGCCGCGCCGCCACCACGTCGAGGCCGCCCTCGGCACGCAGTTCGACCAGCTCGGCGAGGTTCCAGGCCGCCGCGCCCACCACGCTGAGGCTGCGCGGGCCCCGGCGCTGCACCACCCCGCGCACCAGCAGCAGCCAGGAGTGGAAGACGGTGTGGGCGCAGGCGTCGTGCGAGTCGTCGAAGAAGGCGAGGTCGACCAGGCCGGTGCCGTCGTCCAGGGTGGTGAAGATGACGCGTTTGCCGGAACGGATCGGCGGGGTCTGGGTGGCCGCCTTGGCGCCCGCGACCAAAACCGTCTCACCGTGCCGCGCCTCCCGCAGCTTGCGCGCCGTGACCACCCCCAACTCCCCCAGGAACTCCCGGTGGTCGTCCATCAGATTGCGCGAGGCATCCATGGAGAGCACGCCCAGCTCAGCGCTGAGCCGCTCCGCCGAGGAGAGGTCGGGCAGCCCGGCAGAGGCGGTCTTCTGCCCTCCGGCCAGGGGGAGTTGGCCCCCGCCCGCACCCCGGGAACCCCGGTGCAGCTCGGTCAGGTGCAGTTGCAGATCGCGGCGGTTGGCGCCGAAGGAATCCAGCGCGCCGACCTGCGCGAGCCGCTGTGCGAGCGGCCGGCTCGGCCGGGCCCGCTCCCAGAAGTCGAGCAGCGAGGCGTACGGCTGCCCGTCCGCGATCCGCGCGGCCTCGGCCGCACTGATGCCGTGCACGTCGGAGAGCGCCAAGCGCACTCCCCACACCCCGGATTCAGACACCAGTTCGATACGGTGGGCGACCGCCGACCGGTTCACGTCCAACGGCAGGATCGGCACCCCTCGCCGCCGCGCGTCCGCGAGCAGCAGCCGCTTCGGGTACATCCCGGGGTCGTGCGTGAGCAACCCCGCGTAGAAGGCCGCTGGGTGATGGGCCTTCAGCCACGCCGACTGGTACGTGGGCACGGCGAAGGCCACCGCGTGCGCCTTGCAGAAGCCGTACGACCCGAAGGCCTCGACGATCTCCCAGGTACGCGCGATGGTCTCGGCGTCGTACCCCTTCGCCGCCGCGTGCTGGGCGAACCAGAAGCGGATCCGCCCCTGCGACTCGGGGTCGGAGAGCCCGCGGCGCACCCGGTCCGCCTCGTCGCGTCCGCAGCCGGTCATGATGTCGACGATGTCGATGATCTGCTCGTGGAAGACGACGACTCCGTACGTCTCCCTCAGCGGCTTCTCCAGGTCCGGGTGTGGATAGCGGATCGGCGCCCGCCCGTGCCGTGCCTCGATGAACGGCCGCACCATGTCGGCGGCGACCGGCCCGGGGCGGAAGAGCGAGATGTCGACGACGAGGTCGTGGAAGGTCGCGGGCTGAAGCCGCCCGACCAGGTCCCGCTGGCCCGGCGACTCGATCTGGAAGCAGCCCAACGTCTCGGTGGACTGGATGAGCCGATACGTCGCCGGATCGCCCGGCGGTACCGCGTCGACGTCCGGCCGTTCCCCCGTGGCCCGCTCCACCTCGGCCACCGCGTGCGCCATCGCGGACTGCATCCGCACGCCCAGGACGTCGAGCTTGAGCAGCCCGAGGTCCTCGACGTCCTCCTTGTCGAACTGCGACATGGGGAAGCCCTCGCCGCTGGTCGGCATGACCGGCGTACGGGCGAGCAGGGAGGCGTCGGAGAGCAGCACCCCGCACGGGTGCATGGCAATTCCGCGCGGGAGCGCGTCGAGGGCCTCGACGAGCTCCCACAGCCTGCCGTACCGCTCCCCTTCCCGTTCGAACTCCCTTGCCAACTCCCGCAGTTCGGGCAGCTCCTCCATCGCCGCCCGGGCGTCGCGGGCGCGGATGTGCGGGAAGGACTTGGCGATCCGGTCGATGTCGGCGGGGTCCATGGAGAGGGCGGCGCCCACATCGCGGATGGCATGCCGCACCCGGTAGGTCTCGGGCATCGAGACGGTCGCGACCCGCTCGGTGCCGAACCGGCCGATGATCGCGCGGTAGACCTCCAGGCGGCGCGCGGACTCCACGTCGATGTCGATGTCGGGCAGCACCGAGCGACGCTTGGACAGGAAGCGTTCCATCAGGAGCCCGTGCTCGACGGGGTCGGCGTGGGCGATGCCGAGGAGGTGGTTGACGAGGGAGCCCGCGCCGGAGCCGCGCGCGGCGACCCGGATGCCCATCTTCCGTACGTCGTCCACCACTTGGGCGACCGTCAGGAAGTAGGAGGCGAAGTTGTGGTGGGCGATGATGTCCAGCTCGCGGTGCATCCGCTCCCAGTAGGTACGCCGGTCGGCATAGCCGCGCAGCACCATCCCCGCCGCCGCCCGGGAGGCCAGGGCGCGCTGGGCGGTGCGGCGGCCGGCGCCTACCAGGTGCGGTTCGGGGAAGTGGACCGTGCCGATGCCGAGGTCGTCCTCGGGGTCGACGAGGCACTCGGCGGCGGTGGCCTGCGTCTGTTCGAGCAGGCGGTACGCGGCGCTGCGGCGATAGCCCGCGGACTCGACGATCCGCTCGGCGGCACCGATCATGGCGGCCTCGTCCTTGAGCCAGGCCTCGCCGGAGTCCAGCTCGCGCCGGGGGTCGACGGGGACGAGACGGCGGGCGGCGTCCAGGACGTCGGCGACCGGGCCCGTGCCGGGGTCGGCATACCGCACGGCGTTGCTGAGCACCGGCCGTACCCGCTGCTCGGCGGCGAAGCCGACGGTGCGGGCGGCAAGGCGCAGGGAGCCGGATCCCGTACCCGTGCGGCCGTGCCACACCGCTTCCAGGCGCAGGGCGTCGCCATAGATCTCCCGCCAGGGCGCGAGCAGCTTCGCGGCCCGGTCGGGGCGCCCGGCGGCGAGCGCGCGGCCGACGTCGGAGGCGGGGCCGAGCAGGACGGTCAGGCCTTCGGCGTGGTTGTCCGACCAGGGCAGCAGTGGCTGGCCCGCGTCTCCCGCATGGACCGCCGTAACGATTCTGCAGAGGTCGGCCCAGCCCGCCACGCCATCCCGGGCCAGGAAGGTCACGCGGGGTGTCGACTCGTCGATGAAGGCACCGCCACGCACCGGAGTGCGGCGCCGCTCCCCCCGTACGGGTTCCCCGACCGCCACCTCCGCGCCGAACAGCGGACGGATGCCCGCCTTCGCGCAGGCCTTGGCGAACCGGACGGCGCCCGCGAGGGAGTCCCGGTCGGTGAGGGCGAGGGAGTCCATGCCCCGCTCGGAGGCGCGCTCGGCCAGCCGCTCCGGGTGCGAGGCCCCGTACCGCAGGGAGAACCCGGAGGCGGTGTGCAGATGCGTGAACCCCGGCACTCGCACCTCCCGCACCCATGGGCTCCGACAAGCCCTCGAACATTTGTTCCCAACTACCTCACCCCCACCATAGACCAATTCTCGAACTCTTGTGCGACATCCGTTCGAGCCCGCCCCACCTGCGCAAACACCGGGCGCGGGGCGTCGGCGTCGGCCTGCCCCGCGCCCCGCGCACACCGGAGCCCCGCCCCCGCACAAGGCGGGAGCGGGGCTCCGTCGAGGGGTGCCTGCCGTCAGCCGATCTGGGCGCCGAACGTCGAGAGCGCCTCGGTGACCGGCTGGAAGAAGGTCTCGCCGCCCGAGGTGCAGTCGCCGCTGCCGCCGGAGGTGAGGCCGATCGCGGTGTCGCCGTCGAACAGCGAGCCGCCGCTGTCACCGGGCTCGGCGCAGACGTCGGTCTGGATGAGTCCATTGACGATGTCGCCGTTGCCGTAGTTCACGGTGGCGTCCAGGCCGGTGACCGTGCCGCTGTGCACATGGGTCGTCGAACCGCTGCGGGTCACCTTCTCGCCGACGGTCGCGTCGCCCGCCTTGGTGATGGGCTGCGCGGAGCCGTTGTAGAGGTCGACCTCGCTCGGGTGGTCGACGCTCCCGGTGTACTTGACCAGGCCGAAGTCGTTGTCCGGGAAGCTGGACTGCTCGTTCGTGCCGATCTGGTTGCCGCTGGAGTCCGACCAGGTGGAGATCGCCTCGGTGCAGTGCCCGGCGGTGATGAAGTACGGCTGCCCGCCCTTGACCACGTTGAAGCCGAGCGAGCAGCGCCCGCCGGAGCCGCTGATGGCGTCGCCGCCCGCGATGAAGGGCTTGAACTCTCCCTTCGTGCGCTGGAGTTCGGCCTTGGCGCCGAGACCGTCGATGACCTTGGTCAGCTTTTCCAGAGCGGCGCCCTTGACCGTACGGTCCGCGGTGACGACGACCTTGTTGGTCGCCGGATCGGTCGCCCAGGACGTGCCGGGGATGGTCGCGTCCTCCTTGAGCGTGGTACGGGCGCCCTTCAGCTCGTCGAGGGAGTTCTCGACGATTCTGGCCTTGGCGCCGGCCGCCGCGACGGTCTTGGCCGCGCTCTCGTCGAGCACGTTGACGACGAGGTGCTGGGACTTCGCGTCGTAATACGTTCCCGCCGCGTCGGCACCCAGGTCCTTGCCGAGCGTCGAGGCAAGCTTTCCGGCCGCCGCGACCGAGAGCGTGTGCGGCGCGGAAGCCTTGGGCGCCTCACTCGCGTTCGCAGTCTGGAAGGTGACTCCGGCGGCGACGAGTGCGGCGATGCCCGCACCCGTCATGACGGCACGCCGCTTGGGTATGCGTCGATGCTTCAACTCACGTCCTCCTGTGGGGGGTCGGTCGCGGAGGTTGTGGGGACCTCCGCGACCGGAAGGCGTACGGACATGGACCCGGCGCACGACAAAAAATCGCGCCAAAGCGCGTCAAGCCGTGTCCATGCCAGTTGTTCGCGGCCCACTATTCCGAGGCGCACAGGGGGCACACAAGGTCGACTTCAGGACGCGCGTACGCCAATGGGCGTACGCCCCCTGCGCCTTGACTGTGCGTGGTCACACCACGTCGGTTCCCAGTGCAAACACTGGGTGCGCGCGACGGTCGTACAGCCTGTGAGGTCTAGTCCTGTCTCGTTTTTGATCCCTCGGCGCCCTGATCCAAGGAGGCGTCCAGCGACGGTGGTTGCTCCTGCACCGGTTGCTGAACCGCGGGCGGCGCCTGCTCGGGTGCCGGGGCGGCCGACTGTTGCGCCCGCTCGAGGAAGCGCAGCAGCTCCACCGGGAAGGGCAGTACGAGCGTGGAGTTCTTCTCCGCCGCGACGGCCACCACCGTCTGCAGCAGCCGTAGTTGGAGCGCCGCGGGCTGCTCCGACATCACCCCGGCGGCCTCCGCCAGCTTCCTGGACGCCTGGAGTTCGGCGTCCGCGTTGATGACCCGGGCCCGCCGCTCACGGTCGGCCTCGGCCTGCCGGGCCATCGACCGCTTCATCGTCTCCGGCAGCGATACGTCCTTGATCTCCACGCGGTCGATCTGCACACCCCAGCCGATCGCCGGGCTGTCGATCATCAGCTCCAGCCCCTGGTTGAGCTTCTCGCGGTTGGACAGGAGGTCGTCGAGGTCGCTCTTGCCGATGATCGACCGCAGCGAGGTCTGCGCCATCTGCGAGACCGCGAAACGGTAGTCCTCGACCTGGATGACCGCGTTCGCCGCGTCCACGACCTTGAAGTAGACGACCGCGTCGACCCGCACCGTGACGTTGTCCCGCGTGATGCCCTCCTGGGCCGGCACGGGCAGCGTCACGATCTGCATGTTGACCTTACGGAGCCGGTCCACGAAGGGCACGACCATCGTGAACCCGGGCCCGCGCACCTCCGAGCGCAGCCGGCCCAGCCGCAACACCACGCCCCGTTCGTACTGTTTGACGACACGGGCTCCGGCCATCACATAGACCAGCCCCACGGACGCGACGGAGACTCCCGCCGCCACCAGCTCCTCGACCATCACGGCCCCCCAGGGTCCGAAGTGGCGCATCAGGCGTGTAAGCGTGTACTTCGACGGTAACTCCGTCACCTGACCAAGGGCGAGCCCCCGCACACCAGTTGCGTGCGGGGGCTCTCCTGCTGCCGGCTGCAGGTCTGGCCGTGCGGAAGCCGCGTGGGGGGTAGCAGCCGGTCGGTCAGCCGACGCTCACGCCGTAGTAGTTCAGCGCCTCGACGACCGGCTGGAAGAAGGTCGTACCGCCGGAGCTGCAGTTGCCGCTGCCGCCGGAGGTCAGACCGTAGGCGACGGAACCGGCGTACAGCGGGCCGCCGCTGTCGCCGCCCTCGGCGCAGACCGTGGTCTGGATCATCTGGTAGACCACGTCGCCGCCGCCGTAGTTGACCGTGGCGTTCAGGGCGGTGACCCGGCCGCTGTGCGTGCCGGTGGTCGAGCCACGCCGGTAGACGGTCGTGCCCACGCTGGGCGTGGCGGCGCTGGTGATGGTCTGGCTGCCGACCGCGCTCGGGTGGGCGATCGAGGAGTTGGTGTAGCGGACCAGCGCGAAGTCGTTGGTCGGGAAGCTGTAGCTGACGTTCGTGCCCAGCGTCGTGGTGTGCCCGGAGTTGGAGTACCAGGTGGAGGCGACCTCACCGCAGTGGCCGGCGGTCAGGAAGTAGTAGGTGCTCCCGCTGTGCACGTTGAAGCCGAGCGAGCAGCGGTACTGGCCGCCGTAGATGGCGTCGCCACCGGTGATCAGCTTCTTGAACGTGCCGGGGGTGTGCTTGATGGTGAGGGCTGCGGCGTTGCCGCCCGCGTCCTTCTTGATCTTCGCGATCTCGGCCTTCGAGACCGTGCTGTCGACGGTGACGACCACACGGTTCGTCTTGGCGTCGACCGCCCAGGCCGTGCCCGCGACGTCGGACTTGAGGACCGACTTGTTGACACTGCTCAGCTGAGTGGCACTGAAGGTCTGGACGTCGGACGCGTTCGCGCTGGGGACCGCGAACGATGCGGCGGCCACGAGGCCGGTGGTGACGGCGATCAGCCGGGTCCGTCTCGTTATGCCGCTGCGGGGAGTGGTGCGCTTGATCCTCACGTTCGTCCCTCCGAAGGGAAGTCGGGGGCCCTCGTGTCGTGGGGTAGGGGCCCGTGAGGCGCAGCCGGGGGCCGCCCATCCGGATTCCGGACAAGCCGTGCCCCTGACAAGCGCTGTGGGGGAGTATTCGGCTGCACGACCGACCGGCGCAAGGGCACCTTTCGGCCGTGCAGCGTTCAACTTGCTGACGCCCCACGGCAGTTGATCTCCAGCCCCCGAAAAGCCTCGGAGCCCCCACGAGCCTTCGGAAGTCCCGGCAGCCTCAGCGCAGGTGGCGCTCCCCCGCCGCGATGGCCGCGCCCAGCGTATTCCCGGGCGGCGGGAAGGGGCAGATGAAGTGGTCGGCGAATGCGCACGGCGGCAGCACGGCCCGGTTGAAGTCCACCGTCGTACGCCCCTGCGCGTCGGGCGCCGCGGGGCGCAGGAACCGGAAGCGGTAACTGCTGTCCCCGCTGGTGGCGTCGGCGAAGACGGCCCACAGCGAGCCGTCGCTCTCGACCGACACCTGGAGCGTGAGGTCCTCTTCGTCCAGGGTGAAGGCGAGGACACCGCCGAGGCCGAGGCCGCGGGAGACTCCGTCCGCGTTCTCCACACGTACGGTGCGGTCCTCGCCGTACGGCGTGAAGTGCCCGGGCACCGACCAGCGCGGATCGTACTCAGTCGCCTCGATGCCCTGGAAGGCCCCCCGCGCGGGTGCGGCGGGATCGTAGTCGCGTACGCCCCAGATCCCCTCGCGCACCAGGACGACGAACCGGTGCTCGCCGCGCCCGACGCGGGCCCCGGCCACCGGCCCGAGGTCGGCGTCGAGCACGACCTCGCCGGTGAAGGGCTCGCCGTCGACAGTGAGTCCGTCCTCGGCCGTCGCCCTCAGGACGACGGCGTCGTCCTTGGCGGCCCAGTGCCCGGGGATGTCCGGAAGTCGCCCCTCCGGATAGTCCTCGATCCAGTGCGTGCCCGTGAGCGCGAGCGGTCCGTAGGGCGCGGACACCGTCTCGGTGCGGTGCTCGTGCCAGTGCTTCCAGTCCTCGGATGCGTCCGTCGTCATGTGATCAACCCTTCCATACGGGCTGTGCCAACCCGAGGTGCGAGCGCAGCGTCGTGCCCGTGTATTGCGTGCGGAACGCGCCGCGCTCCTGGAGCAGCGGCACCACCCGGTCCACGAACTCGTCGAGTCCGCCGGGTGTCAGATGCGGTACGAGGATGAAGCCGTCGGCGGCATCCGCCTGGACGAACTCGTCCAGCTCGGCGGCGACGGCCTCCGGGGTGCCGATGAAAGACTGCCGCCCGGACGCCTCGATGACCGCCGGCCGGATGGACAGGCCCTTCTCGCGCGCAAGGGCCCTCCATTTGCCGGCGACCGCGAACGGGGCGGCGACGCGCACCCGGCCCTGCACCAGGGTCGACTCCGGGTCCGGGTCGATGTCGGTAAGCGGCCCGTCGGGATCGTACGAGGAGAGGTCGACGCCCCAGATCTGCTCCAGAGTGAGGAGCGCGTTCTGCGGAGAGATCTGCTGCCGCCTGATCTCGGCGGCCCGCTCCTGCGCCTCGGCGGCCGTGCCGCCGAGCACGAAGGTGACCCCGGGCATGATCTTCAGGTCCTCGAGCGCCCGCCCGTACCTGGCCGGCC
Source organism: Streptomyces sp. NPDC050564 (assembly GCF_044457265.1). Taxonomy (NCBI): domain Bacteria; kingdom Bacillati; phylum Actinomycetota; class Actinomycetes; order Kitasatosporales; family Streptomycetaceae; genus Streptomyces; species Streptomyces sp. NPDC050564. The sequence continues at coordinate 82,584 of NZ_JBITGS010000027.1, forward strand.
GTCCTTTCACATCGGCATAGAACTCCCGGCCCGCCTCCAAGGTCCCATGCCGCGTGAAGATGACGTCGGCGGCGGACGCGGCGAACTCCCGTCCCTCCCCCGAGTCGCCGGCCTGAATCACGACCGGGTGCCCCTGCGGCGAGCGCGGCACGGTGAACTCGCCCGCGATGTCGAAGTGCCCGCCCCGGTGCGCGAAGGGGCGGGGCAGTCCGTCGGGCGTCCAGGAATCCCACAACTCCCATGCGGTCAGCACGATTTCGGCGGCACGCGCGTAGCGATCGGCGCGGTCGAGATAGCCGCCGCGCCGGAAGTTCTCCCCGGTGAAGGCGTCCGACGACGTCACCACGTTCCAGGCGGCCCGGCCCCGCTGAGATGGTCCAACGAGGCCATTCTGCGGGCGAGTTCGTACGGCTCGTTGAAGGTCGCGTGGACCGTGGCCGCGAGCCCCAGCCGCTCGGTGACGGCGGCGAGGGCGCTCAGTACGGTGAGGGACTCCGGGCGTCCCACGACGTCGAGATCGTGGGGGGACCCCCAGCTGCTGACGGCCGGAGAGCTGCTTCGGGTAGGCGTTCGCCTTGTCGGCGAGCCCGACCCGGTCGAGCAGCTTCCGCGCGGCCTCGACGGCGTCCTTGCGCGGCCGCATCAGGGCGAAGACCGGTGCCTCGACGAACTTGTCCAGCACGGTGAGGTGCGGGAAGAGGTCAAGTGAACCGAAGCTCTTGCGGACGGACCTGATGTCGACCATGGCCGCGGCGCCGACCGGATCGTCCTTGGTGAGTGACGCGCTCATAGTCAAGTTCCTCAGGGGTGTGGGTGGTCCGGGAAAGGCATGGGTGACCCGGGCGGGGTGTGGTTGACCTGGGCGGGACGCGTTCAGCCGGCGGCGCGACAGGACAGCGCGCGCAGGAACGCCAGCGCGGCACGCGCCGTCGCGTCGTTCTGCCGGAAGGCGGGGCCACCGGTGCGCGGCCGGGTGAACGCGCCCGAGCCCCGGGCATCGGTGTGCGGGCCGAGCGCGAAGCGCCGGGGGTGCGGGATGCCGGAGCGGTCCAGGACCCGTCCGTCGGCGGCATCCACGGCGAGCAGTCCCTCGGGGGTCGCGGCGGCCCCGTCGGCGTACAGCTCCCGCAACAGGGAGTCCCGCGTGCGCTCCACCGTGGGATGCGGCAGCCTCGCTTCGACGAGTGCGCGTGCCTCGATCGTCGCGCCGGGCACGGTGGCGCTGCCCGCCCGGAAGACCCCGCCCTCGGCGGTGACGGTCATGTCGGCGCCCACGAACTTCAGGATCCCGGCCCGCGACAGCGCGAGCATCTGACGCAGCCGCGGCCCGGGGGGCCCCGACGCCAGGTAGCTGAAGAAGCCGTGCCACCAGGAGCCGATGTCACCGAGCCGGACCAGCTGCCCGTAGACGGAGAGCAGTCCAAGAAAGACGGCCAGGTCGGGGCTGTGCGAGGGATCGTGACGTCTTCTCAGGTCCCCCTCGATGTACCCGCGCAGACCGTTCTGGAGCTCCTCGTACGAGGTGTGCCGCACCCCGTCCAGCGGGTGGTCGAGAGCGGCGAGGTCCAGCCGGTCGGCGGGGTCCGGCACGGCGGACGCGACCAGGGCCTGGATCTCGACGCCCGCTGCGGCCGCGTACTTCTCCTCGAAGTCCGTCCAGGCCATCCGGGTGCGCTCGGGGTGCGCGGCGAACAGCCGGTGGTAGTGCGCGAACCCCAGCTCCTTCTCGACCAGCGGCCAGACGTCCCGCCGGAAGTCGAAGCCTCCCCCAGGGCGCGCGAGGAGCTCGTCGACCTCGGCGGGCCCGAAGAACCGTGGCAGCGGGGGCCGTTCGCCCTCCCAGCCGTAGCCGATCTTGGAGTGGTAGGGGACGCCGCGCCGCGAGCCGACGTGCAGGATCGGCTCCCGCCCGGACGGGTGGTACGTCTGCCCGTCGTAGCGCCCGCCGCGCCCCTCCGTCAGCAGCACCATCAGGTCGACGAAGGCGAGCCCGAAGCCGCGGACGAGGACGGGTTCGCCGGGGGCGAGGGCGGACAGGTCGCTGTCGGCGGTGAAGTCCGGCGGCAGATGGACCAGCCCGTGCTCGCGCGCATACGTGGCCAACTGGCGTTGTTCGTCGTCGAGTTCGGCGTCGAGGTGGCCGAGGGACAGCACCACGAGGTCGGCGAGGAGCGGGCGCGACCAGCCCTGGAGCCACACCTGCTGGCGGCCTTCGCGGGGGCCATTGACGCGCAGGGCGCGGCGCGGATGGTGTTGGACCCGGATGCCCGGCGGCAGGGCGGCCACGGCCCGCTCGTACACCCAGCGCATGTACGCGCCCTGTCGTGGCCGGTCCGCGAAGGTGCGCCCGTCGAGGCTCGCCCACTCGTGCAGGGTGGGGCCTTCGAGCACCGGCCCGGCCATGTCCACCGTGTCGTCGGTGAACATCGTGACGTCCTGGGCCTCGGAGTTCATCCACAGCAGCGGCGACTGCTCCTCGCGCCAGATGCGTCCGGCGCCCGGCGGATAGGGGTCGACGACATGGATGTCGAAGCCTTCGAAGCCATCGGTTCCCGAATCGCCGTACAGCTCGGGCGCGTTGGCGGCGATCCTCTCCAGGAGACCGGTCCCCCGCGGCCCGGCACCCACGATCACCAGCGAGGGACGTCCTGTACTCATCGGCCGCGCTCCGAACCGCGCGCGTAGTGCTTCTCGACGTAGTACTGGCCGACGCTGAGCACCGAGGTGATGATGACGTACCAGAGCGTGGCCACCATCAGCAGCGGCATGACCTGGTAGGTGCGGTGGTAGACGAGCTGCACGGAGTAGAGCAGGTCCTGGACGGCGATGACGCTGACGATGGAGGTGCCCTTGAGGGTGCCGATCAGCATGTTCCCGGCCGCCGGCACGATGGAGCGCATCGCCTGCGGCAGCACGATCTTCCACCAGCGGCGCCACCGGCTCAGGCCCAGCGCCTGCGCGGCCTCGATCTGTCCGCGGTCGACGGAGAGGATGCCACCGCGCACCACCTCGGCGGCGTACGCGGCCTCGTGCAGGGTGAGGCCGACGACGGCGACGGTGACCGGGCCGAGCAGATTCACCGTCTTCACGCCGAGGATCTGCGGGTAGAGCGCCCCGATGTTGAACCAGAACAGCAGCTGTACCAGGATCGGCATCGACCGGAACAGCCAGACGTATCCCCAGCTCACCGCCCGTAGCACGGGGTTGGCGGACAGCCGGAAGGCGGCGAGCAGAGTGCCGAGCGCGAAGCCGAGGGCCATCACGACCGCGGTCAGCCAGAGGGTGAGCCAGAGGCCGCGCAGGACGGAGGCCGAGGTGAAGTAGTCGCCGACGACGCCCCACTGGAACGCGTCATTGCGCACTACGGAGTTGAGGCCGAGCCCGAGCAGGGCCAGGACGACGGCGGCGGCGGTCCACTGGCCGAGACGGCGCTGCGGGACGATGCGCAGGGGCGCCGCTTCTTCCGGGTCTTTCGGTGCGGCCGCGGCGGCCTTGGTAAGGGTGTCGGAGGACATGCGAAGGCTCCGTGATGCGTCGGGATCGAACGCGGCTGATGCCTTCACACGGAGCGCCACGAGGCGCGTACGGCCGAGCCCCTCAGCAGGACCGTCCACCGAGAGTACGGGGACGTTTCCCCTCACTGTCAAGGCTGTCCGTACTGTGAGCGTTACGTCTCAGTGCAGTTGACGCGGAAACGGATGCCTGTTCCACTTGGGCCCATGAATCGGCAGCAGTGGCTGGTCACGCGCTCCCACATCGACTTCGGTCGAGTGTGGTCCTCGTCCTGTTGAGCTGACCCCCTGCGCGCCCGCTTCCGACGGGCGCCTTCGCGTTCTCTCCCTTCGCCTTCACACGCGCACCCCTCCCCTCGCGCTTCCTCATCTCCCCTTCTGCTTCCAGGAGACCGCACACCATGCGTACGCCCACGCGTGCCCGCAATCGATATTTTGTACCCTTTGCCCTGATCACATCGGCGACTCTGCTTCTCGCCGGGTGCGGCTCCGGCTCGGACGACTCCGCCGACGGCACCGCCCAAGCCGCGGCCGAAGCGGACAAGATCCCCACCGCTGACGTCGTCTCCGCCGTCGAGAAGAACGAGGCCGCCGCCGAGCTGCTGCCCTCCGGAGTGCGCAACCTCACCCTCGCGGTCAGCGTCGGCGGTACGCCGCCAGGCACCACGTACCTGGCCGACGGCAAGACCCTGACCGGCCAGGACGTCGACTTCGCGCACGCCGTCGCCAAAGTGCTCGGCATCGAACTCACCACGGAACAGGCCTCGTTCGAGGCGATCCTGCCGGCTCTCGACAGCGGCAAGTACGACGTCGGGGCCAGCAACTTCGGTGTGACCGACGAGCGCCGCAAGGTGATCGACTTCGTCACATACATCAATGACGGCCAGGGCTTCGCCACCCGCGCGGACAGCAAGCTCACGAAGGTCACCGACCTCAGGCAGCTGTGCGGCCTGAACGTCGCGACCGCCGCGGGGACGACCTTCGAGGCGACGCTGGAGGAGAACAAGAAGCTCTGCTCCGACTCCGGCAAGAAGGCGTACAAGGTGCAGACCTACAGCGAGCAGGGCGCGATCTGGTCCTCGCTGCAACAGGGCCGCAGCGACATCGTGATGAGCACCATCAACGGTCTGCGCTACGCCGTCGCCCACCAGCAGGGCGTCAAGTTCCTCAACGAGTTCCACCGCCTCGATGTCGGCTTCGCCTTCAAGAAGGGCACGAAGCTGGCGCCCGCCTTCCAGGCCGCCGTGAACGAGCTCATCGCCGACGGGACCTACGAGAAGATCCTGAAGAAGTGGGGCACGACGGGTTCGGCGATCGAGAAGTCCCAGATCTCCCCGCCGGAGCTGAAGAACTGAGGCGTACGGTGCCTTCCCCGCGCCCTGTGCGGGAGCGTCCCCTCAGGGGCGCGGGGCCGCGGCATCATGCGCCTCCGCCGCGTGGGCGCGACCAGCCGCTCCGGCCTCGCCGCTTACGCGATACTCACAATCCGCAGTCGCAGCACGAGCAGCACTCACAGCATTCGCAGCACTCGCAGGCCTCGCAGCAGCCGCAGTCACAGTCACAGTTGCTCAGACACCCCTCGCGCTTCCTGCGCGACCAGGGGCCCTCGTACTCGTCGGCACAGCACACCTTGCAGGTGCAGCACAGCCCGATCGCGGCCGCGCACCCGGCCCAGAAGCCGCGCTTGCCGGGTCCCGGCGGCTGGAGGGAGGGCCCGCCGCCGAAGGGGTTGCCGCCGCCGACATACGGATTCTGCTGGGGCGGGGGACCGAAGGAAGCGTCGGGCCCGAACGAGCCCTCCGGCGCGTGCCCGCACCCCGACGTCCCGAACGCCCGGTCCACCGACCGCCCCAGCTCGTGGACGAGCAGCACATGCACCAGCTTGCTGTCGGTGCTGTGCTTTCCCGGGGAGACCCCGGACCCCCAGGCCACCTCGCGCAGCGCGAGCCGTATCCCGTGCAGGGCATCATCGGCGAGCCGGCGCGCCTCGGCCGACGACGTCCCCGTCGCCGTCAACGGGTTCCACGCCCCCGACGCGGCGTCAGTTTCCCTGTCCTCCACGGCATCCAGGAGATGCGCGAGCCGTCCGAAGAGCCGTCCGGCCTCGGCGAGCGGCTCGGCGTTGCCGGGGCGCCCGGCCAGCACGGCGGTGTGCGCGAAGGCCGCGGCGGTGGCGGTCTCGGTCGGTTCGGTGACGGTCAGCAGCGGCGTACCGAGCCCGGCCAGCGCCTCGATGCCGATCTGCCGGTCCACGGCGTCGACGAGTACGGCGGTGTCGAAGCCGACGTCGGAGCCGGTCCGCGCGCCGGCCTTGCCCCAGCTCGCGGCGACCCGGCGTGCGGCGAGCGCCACCGGCTTGCGGGCCAAGAGACCGTCGCCGTCGGCGACATGGTCACGCACCTTCGCCGAGGCGAGCACCAGCGAGACGGCGGCGGCGAGCCGGGCGCCCTCGCCCTGCGCGACGGACGCGGTGCGCATGCCCCGCAGCGGACAGGGCCCGGCGGTTCGTCGCCATCCCGTCGTGCGCTCGGCCTGAGCCTCCGTCAAAACCGATATCAGCAGCCCGTCGTAGTTGGTGACGACCCTGGCGAACTGGCCGTGGTCCCCGCGCAGCGCGAGGCACAGCCCGCACAAGTGCGCCATCCATTGGGTCTTGAGTCCTTCACCGAGGCGGTGGCTGCAGGGCCTCACGATTCCGAACACGACACTCCCCCGTGACACGTACGACGTTGAGCTGCGGCATCGTATCGACCACCCCGTTCACCCGTACGCACCGACCGTCACCCGAACGCCGTGGGAAATCATATTTCACTCTCAGTCAGCAGCCGTACACAGCAGGACCCTTGGGACACGCGGGCTCTCGACGGATTCGCTGTGCACCAGTACCGTCACGAAACCCCCGCGCGGCGTCTATCCACTTGGCGCGACATCCGCATCATGGACGACCATGGGGATGCGGAAGGCAATAAAGACCGCTGTGAGAGGAGGCGTCCATGGGATCGGTGCGCAAGGCGAGTGCCTGGCTTGGCCTCGTCGACGACAACGATGACGAGCGTTACTACGACGACGACTACGCCGAGGGTCAGGAATCCGGCGATGCCTGGGTCACCGACCCGCGGGTAAAGGTCGCGTCCGAGACTGCGGAGGAGAAGGGCCGCCGGATCGGCACGGTCACCCCGGACAGCTTCCGGGACGCGCGCGGCATCGGCGAGCTCTTCCGGGACGGTGTCCCGGTCATCATCAACCTCACGTCCATGGAGCCCGCCGACGCCAAGCGCGTGGTGGACTTCGCGGCCGGCCTGACCTTCGGTCTGCACGGCACGATCGAGCGGGTCGCCACCCGTGTCTTCCTGCTGACGCCTGCCAACACGGAGATCGTCAACGGCGAGGCCGCGGGCCGTCAGACGGACGGTTTCTTCAACCAGAGCTGAGGCAGGGCCGCTCACCGGCCCTGCCCGCTCGGGGTCCCCCACGGGGCCTTTACCGGAAGGCATCGAGTCCGGTGAGCGCCTTGCCCAGCACGAGTTGATGCATTTCCACGGTGCCTTCGTAGGTGAGCACCGACTCCAGGTTCGTGGCGTGCCGCATCACGGGGTATTCGAGCGAGATGCCGTTGGCGCCGAGAATCGTCCGCGCGGTACGGCAGATCTCGATGGCCTCGCGTACGTTGTTGAGCTTGCCGAAGCTGACCTGTTCGGGACGGAGCCGTCCCGCGTCCATCCGCCGCCCCAGGTGATGGGCGAGCAGAATCCCCTTGTGCAGCTCGACCGCCATGTCGGCGAGCTTGGCCTGGGTGAGCTGGAAGCCGCCGATGGGCCGTCCGAACTGCTCGCGCGTCTTCGCGTACTCCACGGCGGCCTCGAAGCTGGCCCGCGCAGCGCCCATCGCCCCCCACACGATCCCGTACCGCGCGTGCGAGAGGCAGCTGAGCGGCCCCTTCAGCCCGGTCACGTCCGGCAGCACGGCGTCTGCGGGCAGCCGTACGTCGTCGAGGATCAGCTCGCTGGTGACGCTGGCCCGCAAGGACCACTTGTGCTTGATCTCGGGAGCGGAGAAGCCGGGCACATCCGTGGGCACGACGAACCCGCGGATCCCGTCGTCGGTCTGCGCCCAGACGACGGCGACCCCGGCGACGGACCCGTTCGTGATCCACATCTTCCGCCCGTTGAGGACCCAGTCCCCGCCGTCGCGCTTGGCGTAGGTCCGCATGGCGCCCGGGTCGGACCCGTGGTCGGGCTCGGTGAGCCCGAAGCAGCCGATGACCTCGCCGGATGCCATGTCCGGCAGCCACCGCTGCTTCTGCTCCTCACTGCCGAACCGGTGAATGGCGTACATGGCAAGGGAACCCTGCACGGACACGAGCGACCGGATCCCGGAATCGGCGGCCTCGAGCTCCAGACAGGCAAGCCCGTACTGGACGGCACTGGCCCCCGCGCAGCCATACCCCTGGAGCGACATCCCGAGCGCCCCGATCCCGCCCAGCTCCCGGGCCAGTTCCCGGATCCCGGGCAGCTCCCCCTTCTCGTACCACTCGGCGACGTGGGGCAGCACCCGGTCCGCCGCCCATGTCCGCACGGTGTCCCGGATCGCCAGATCCTCGGCGTCCAGGAGATCGTCGATACCGAGGGGGTCGGCGGGGTCGAAGGGGGGCAGCTTGGGGGACGCGGACATGGCACAAGCCTCCGGCACGCTAAAACTAGCACCGCTAGTTACGGTTTCGATCCGACGTTACGACGCAGTGTCCCGCAAGTCCAGAGCCCACGAACCCGCAGCCGCCAACGGCGCACGGCGCCCCACGGGAGACCAGCACTTCTCGACAGAGCGAAACGAGCTGTGCGCGGGCGCGAGAACTACGCGGACACGCGGGACTCGGCAACTTCCCTGGGCGCAGGGATCGCCGAGCCCGCCGCGGGCGCCCCGCATTCCATGACCCGCGGCAACCGCAGCGCCATCACGGCCCCCAGCAGCAACAACCCCGCGCTGACCAGCAGCGTCACATGCAGCCCGTGCACAAAGGAGTCCCGAGCGGCATGCCTCAGGGCCGCTCCGGGAGATCCCCCGAGCCGCCCGGCCACCTCGTACGCCTCCCCGAGCGAGTGCCCCGCGGCACGGGAATCGGCCGCCGGAACCCCGGGAACCGACGACAGCCCGGGCGCGTACGCCGCGTTCATCACGCTCCCCAGGAGCGCTATGCCGATCCCGGCACCCAGCTGGTACGAGGTCTCGCCTATCGCGGCGGCCCCACCCGCCTGCTCCGGCGGCGCCTCGCTGAGCATCGACTCGTACGCCCCGAAGAGCGTCGTCTCCAGCCCGAATCCCAGCAGCACGAACCCGAAGAGCAGCAGCCCCGTGTTGTCGTCCCCGCCCATCGCCGTGAGCGTCACCACCGCGGCCGCGGTGAGACAGAACCCGAAGCAGACCATCGCCCGCGGGCCGAACCGCCGCAGCATCTTCGCCCCGGCGAGCCCCGATGCCATCGCGGCGACGGTGAGCGGCAGCAGCCGCAGCCCGGTCTCCAGCGGCGACAGCCCGAGCACGAGCTGCAGATACTGCGCGGCGATCAGCTCGAGCCCGACCAGGGCGAGCATGGCCAGCACGATGCATCCCACCGACGTACTGAACGCGGGCCGCGAGAACATCCGCAGATCGACCAGCGGCTGCGCTCGTCGCCGCTGCCGCCGTACGAACCCGGCCATCAGCGCACCGCCCACGAGCAGCGGCACCAGCGTGAACGGACTGAAGGGCGCCTCACCGCCACCGAGCCGCTTCACTCCGAGGACGATCCCGAAGAGCCCGGCGGCGGCCATCAGCGCCCCGACCACATCCCAGGGACCGTTCCGGTCACCCCTCGACTCGGGCAGCAGGAGCCGCCCGATCGGCAGGCTGACCAGCATCAGGGGGATGTTGACCAGGAAGACCGATCCCCACCAGAAGTGCTCCAGGAGGAAGCCGCCCAGCAGCGGCCCCACCGCCGCACCCACCGCGGCGACCGCGCTCCAGATGCCGATCGCGAGCGCCCGCTCCCGCCGGTCGGGAAAGACCTGGCGCAGGATCGACAGTGTCGCGGGCATGATCATCGCGCCGCCGACGCCGAGCAGGGCGCGCGCGCCGATGAGGACCTGGGCGTTGTCGGCGAGGGCCGCGATCCCGGAGGCGACGCCGAAGAGCCCGTACCCGAGGAGGAGGATACGTCGGCGACCGACGCGGTCACCGAGCGTGCCGAAGAGGATGAGGAGCGAGGCGCAGACGAGCGGGTAGACGTCGACGATCCAGAGCAGTTCTATCGCGCCGGGCCTGAGGTCCTCGGTGACGGCGGGCACCGCGACGTGCAGCACGGTGGCGTCGAGGGCGACCAGCAGGAGGCTGACGCAGAGGACGACGAGAACGACCCAGCGGTTGGCACCGGCCCCGGCCTCCCGACGGCATCGCGCAGCGGCCGTGGTCGTCCCGGACATGTACGTACCTCCAGAGGTTCCCTCGCGTTCGGCGGTCCGCAGGGTGGGGACTCCCTGGGGCTGCGGCCTGGGGAGCGGAATCCCGGCCCACGCAACAAAGGCGAGTGAGCGGCCAGACTACGCGAGTTCCCGTCAATGACGCGTGGCGGACCTCTCACGTTCTTCCCGCAGAGCGTGTGGCGTGCGCCACGCTCCCCTTGGTGCACCACGCCCCGCGGGGCCTGCCGGTTCCGGGCGACATCGATAATCGAGCCCGTGACCGATCTTGAGACGCCTGTCGCGACACCGCCCCGCACGGGCCCCCTGCGCCGGGCCGCGCCGGCCCTTCTGGGGTACGTGGGCGTCCGCGCCCTGGGCCTCATCGCCCTCGCCCTGTGGAGCGCGGCGAACGGCAAGAGCGCCCACACGCTGCTGACGGCGCGCTGGGACTCGCTCTGGTACACCCGGGTCGCCGACCTCGGCTATGGCTACGAGGTCCGCCTCCCGAACGGCGACGTGCACTCGAACCTCGCGTTCTTCCCGCTGCTGCCGTGGCTGGAGCGGCTCGTCTCGGCGATCACACCGTTGTCGTACGCGGACGCGGGCCTGCTGGTCGCCACGTCGGCCTCGCTCGCCGCGGCCTGGGGGATCTTCGCGGTCGCGGACCACCTCCACGGGCCCCGGGTCGGCGTCTGCGCCGTACTCGTGTGGGCGGTGCTGCCGGTCGGCATCGTGCAGTCGATGGCGTACAGCGAGTCCCTCTTCACGGCGCTCGCCGCCTGGTCGCTCTATGCGGTGCTGACCGGCCGCTGGCTGACGGCCGGCCTGCTCGCCTCGCTCGCCGGGCTGACCCGCCCGGTGGGCATCGCGGTGGTCGCGGCCCTGTGGGCGGCGGCGATTACCTCATTCGCGGGAGAACATGCACGGGATCGGAGCGCGGCGCGGACGGACGGCGCACGAGTGTGGCCGCGCGCCCTCGGAATGCTCCTCGCGCCCCTCGGCGCCGCCGGCTATGTGCTGTGGGTCGGCCACCGCACCGGAAAGGGCCCGCTCGGCTATCTCGACGTCCAGGCCGGCTGGCGGAACGGCTTCGACGGCGGTTACGCCTTCGCCCGCTTCGTCGGCGACAAGTTCACGTCGTTTCCGTCGGCCCTGGCCGGTGTCGGGCTGATCGTCGGGGTCGCGCTGATCGTCTGGCTGTACGTGACGTGCGTACGTCAGGGGCAGCCGCTGTCACTCCTCGTGTACGCGGGCGTCGTCACCGCGCTCGCCCTGTGCGCATCGAGCTACTTCGGCTCGAAACCACGCCTCCTGCTGCCCGCCTTCCCCCTTCTCCTGCCCCTCGCACTGGCGCTGGCCCGACTACGTACGTCCAGGTCAGCACTGATTCTCGGCGGTGTGGCGGTGGCTTCGGCGGTCTACGGAGCCTTCTGGCTGAACGGCTCCGGGCCGCCATGATCCACTCCCCGGGATCCGGCAAGCGGACGGTGAGCTGCCGGAGAATTCCACGCCAGGATTCGGTGAACGAATATATAAGCGCCTTAAAACCGAAGGCCGTGCGAGATCAATGGAATTGAAGGATCCGGACGCCGATCATTAGGGATTCATTGGAAATAAACATGGTTCTGAGAGGAATCCCACATCACATCGTCATCACAAAGCGAGTGATTCGGCCTGGACCACAGCTCACTCGCTGTAGCGTCGATTGAGTGCGTACCGAACGAAACCTCACCCGTCTGGACCGGGTCTTCGCCCGGCTGGACCGTGAGCCGGAACGACCGGCCCACATCGATGTGCCGAAGATGAGCCGGCACAGGGTTGTGCTCTTCGGAGCCACCCTGGCCTTCTACGTGGCCATTGTGTGGGCCGTGGCGATCACGTCATGGCTGGTCCGGTTCGACTGGCAGGTCATGTTCTTCCGGCCCTATCAGCAGTGGCCGGAGATCCACGCGTTCCTCGACTACTACGTGGTGCTCGGCCAGCGCGGCCCCACCGCCGTGATGGTCGCCGCCTGGCTGGGCTGGCGCTCCTGGCGGCAGCACACCCTGCGCCCGCTGCTCACGCTGGGCGCCTCGCTGCTGCTGCTCAACATCACGGTGGGCGCCGCCAAGCTCGGCATGGGCCGCCTCGGCCCGCACTACGCCATCACTATCGGCTCGAACGAGATGGGGCTCGGCGGCGATATATTCCCTTCGGGCCACACCGCGAACGCCGTCGTGACCTGGGGAATCCTGGCCTATCTGGCCTCGACCCCGAGGGCCAGGCGCTGGCTGTCCGCCCTCTCCGCCGTGACCTCGCTGGGCGTCGGCCTCACCACCGTGTACCTCGGTACGCACTGGCTGAGCGATGTGCTCCTGGGCTGGGCCGCGGGTCTGCTGATCCTGCTGGCGCTGCCGTGGGTCGAGCCACTGATCGCCCGCGCCGAAGCCGGGATCTTCTCGCTGCGCGACTCCTGGCGCGCCCGTCGCGGCCGCACCGCGCCTGCTCCGGCCGCCTCGCCGGTCGCCGCGTCCGTCATGGTTCCGCAGCCCGCCGCCGCGGACGGGGAGGTACCGGCCCGCGAGACGGTCGGCGCCGCGCGCGCTCCCCGGGCGCCCGTCTACCTGGCCCCCGGACCGCACACGGCCCGCTCGGAACGCACCCCGGTCACGCCGGTCGGCAGCCGCCGTCCGCCGCACCCGGACCGTGTCGCACGCGGGACCACGACCGCCTCGGCCCGTCCCCTGACCGGCGGCTGAGGGCGACACGGCGAAGGGGACAACAAAGACAGCGGGGCCGGTACGCACAGCCTCTCCCCGCACCGCGAAGGCCCCCGACTCCTGACGAGTCGGGGGCCTTCGCACATTCCGTGAGATGCCGTCAGCCCTTCCAGCAGCGGGTCACCCTGCCGTCGCTGACCTCGAAGTTCAGCCGACCGAAGCGGTACTCCATGGTGATGATCGCGCCGGGCGGCAGCGCACGCACCGAGGACCAGCCGTGCTCCCGGGCACGACGCTCGGCGCTGTTCGCCTCCAGCCCGACATAGCTATCCGGGCTGTCCTGCGGCTCTGCGGGAGGGGTGGGAATGGGTGCCATGACCGCCACGTTAGGCCGCGTGCCTCGGCCGGGGAAGCCCGAACCCGCCACCGGGCGTCACCCATCCCCCTCCGGTCACGCTTCTGTCACAGGATCACGACACTCGTTTCGGCCGAACTCCGTCACACGTACGAGGGCTTCCCCACGTGTTCCGCACGCCTTCGAACGTAATTCGGAGCTACCGTGACGCAGTCCCGAATAGCCCAATGCAATGTGCGAATCCGGCGGCGCGGCCAATCCTTTTCCATCCGATTCCGGGGCACGCCACAGATGCTGACGCCGCATAGGAAATACACGGTTCCAGCACACAACCCCCGCACGCCCCCTGTCGCGGCACGGGGCGGCGCGAGCATCATGGCGTGAGCTTCAGCAGGCCCAGAACGCGCGACGGCGAAGGGGCGAGCGATGGGGACGGACACCGCGCAGGCGACCGCGCGACGCGTACGGACCGATCGGCCGGGGCGACTGGTCGTCGACTGGCTGACGACCACCGATCACAAGAAGATCGGCCACCTCTACCTGATCACGTCGTTCGTCTTCTTCCTGATCGGCGGCCTGATGGCGCTGGTGATGCGCGCCGAACTCGCCCGGCCCGGCCTGCAGATCGTGGACAACAACCAGTTCAACCAGCTGTTCACCATGCACGGCACGATCATGCTGCTGCTCTTCGCGACGCCGACGTTCGCGGGGTTCGCCAACGAGATCATGCCGCTGCAGATCGGCTCCCCGGACGTCGCCTTCCCGCGGCTGAACATGCTGTCGTACTGGTTCTTCCTCTTCGGCGGTCTGATCGTGCTGGGCTCGCTGCTGGTGCCCGACGGACCGGCCGCCTTCGGCTGGTTCGCCTACGCCCCGCTCAACAGCCTGGAGCGCTCGCCCGGCATCGGCGCCGACATGTGGATCATGGGCCTCGCGCTGGCGGGCTTCGGGACGATCCTCGGCGCGGTGAACTTCATTACGACCATCATCGGAATGCGCGCGCCCGGCATGACGATGTTCCGGCTGCCGATCTTCACCTGGAACACCCTCTTCACCTCGATCCTGATCCTCTTCGCGTTCCCGGTGCTCGCGGCGGCGCTGCTGGTCCTGGAGGCGGACCGGAGGTTCGGCTCGGTGGTGTTCGACGCGGCCAACGGCGGCGCGCTGCTGTGGCAGCACCTGTTCTGGTTCTTCGGCCATCCCGAGGTCTACATCATCGCGCTGCCGTTCTTCGGGATCATCACGGAGATCCTGCCGGTCTTCAGCCGGAAACCGATCTTCGGCTATCTGACGCTGGTCGCCGCGACCATGGCGATCACCGGTCTCTCGATCGTCGTATGGGCGCACCACATGTTCGCGACCGGCGCGGTGTTGCTGCCGTACTTCTCCTTCATGTCGTTCCTGATCGCCGTGCCGACGGGCGTGAAGTTCTTCAACTGGTCCGGCACGATGCTCAAGGGGTCCCTGTCCTTCGAGACGCCCATGCTGTGGGCGACGGGCTTCCTGGTGTCATTCCTGTTCGGCGGCCTGACGGGCGTCATCCTGGCCTCGCCGCCGCTCGACTTCCACGTCACCGACTCGTACTTCGTGGTCGCTCACTTCCACTACGTCGTCTTCGGCACGGTCGTCTTCGCGACGTTCGGCGGCTTCTACTTCTGGTGGCCCAAGTTCACCGGCAAGATGCTCGACGAACGGCTCGGCAAGATCCATTTCTGGACGCTGTTCGTCGGTTTCCACACGACGTTCCTGGTCCAGCACTGGCTGGGTGCAGAGGGCATGCCGCGCCGGTACGCGGACTATCTGGCCGCCGACGGCTTCACGGCGCTCAACACCATCTCCACGATCGGCGCCTTCCTGCTGGGCATCTCGACGCTGCCGTTCCTCTACAACATCTGGAAGACCACCAAGTACGCCGCGAAGGTCGAGGTCGACGACCCCTGGGGCTTCGGGCGCTCCCTGGAGTGGGCGACCTCGTGTCCGCCGCCCCGGCACAACTTCGTCACGCTGCCCCGGGTCCGCTCCGAGTCCCCCGCGTTCGACCTGCATCATCCCGAGTACGCGGCGATTGAGCCGAAGCCCGGTCCAGAGCCCGAGACAGCCGGTCCCGGGACGTCCTGATCGCCTCGGTGAGTTCGGCTGGCTCGATGATCTCGAACTCGAAGCCCATCAGCATCACGTGAATGACCATCACGTCGAGGCTCGCCGCTCCGGTGCGCAGTACGCAGCTGTCCGTGCCGTCGGCCTCCAGGGTCCCGGCGGAGGGCGAGATCCGCTCGGCCGCCTCCTCCAGCGGCACGAGCAGCCTGATGACGGCGTGCGAGGCGTACGCGTGCGTGGAGACGCCCTTGGAGACGTAGGCCGCCAGGTCCTCGGCCGGTGGCGTACGGGGCGCACAGCGCGGTCCGTACGGTGGCTTGGGCGTGATGCGGTCGGCCCGGAACGTACGCCAGTCGTCGCGGTCGACGTCCCAGGCGACCAGGTACCAGCGGCGCTCGGTGCACACCAGGCGGTGTGGTTCGACGGTACGGCGCGTGACGGCACCGCCGTGGTTGCGGTACTCGAAGCGCAGCCGCTCCGAGTCGCGGCACAGATGGGCCAGCAAGGTGAGAACGGCGGGGTCGACGGCCGACGGCTGCGGGCCACGCAGCATCGGCACGGTGAACGCGTTCAGGGCGCCCACGCGGCGGCGCAGCCGGTTCGGCAGCACCTGTTCGAGCTTGGCGAGGGCGCGTACCGAGGTCTCGCCGATGCCCTCGATGCCCTGTCCGGCCGCCGTGCGCAGTCCGATCGCCACGGCCACCGCCTCGTCGTCGTCCAGGAGCAGTGGCGGCAGCTCGGCGCCCGCGCCGAGCTGGTAGCCGCCGCCCGTGCCGGGACTGGCGTTGACGGGATAGCCCAGCTCGCGCAGCCGGTCCACATCGCGGCGGACGGTCCTGGGCGTGACGCCGAGGCGGTCCGCCAGGTCGGCCCCGGACCATTCGCGGTGGGCCTGCAGCAGCGAGAGCAGGCGCAGGAGTCGTGCCGATGTCTCCAACATGGTTCCGAGTCTGCCAGCCCTTGCGGACAGTAACTGTCCGCAAGGGTTCCCACCGTAGGAGCCATGACAGACAACGCGGACACCACGGTGCACCCCTTCCGGATCGAGATCCCCCCAGGCACAGTTGGACGACCTGCACACGACGGCACGCTGCGGTGACTGTGGGCGGGGGCTCGCCCCTGAAAGGGGCGCGGGGAACTGCGCGACAAGCCCCCACCGACCCGCGGCCAAGTGACAGCCGAGGGGGTCTGGGGGCGCAGCCCCCAGGTACGGGAACGGGCAGGGGCGGCGTGGGTGAGAAGACTCAAGGCCGATACGACAGTTGCGGCACGTCGAAGCACGTGGTGTTCATGTCCCCTTGTGAGACCCAGCCCTTGTCGTCCTCCCAGCGAGCCACGGACAGACACGTCCTGCGGGTCTTCGGCGGCTCGGTAAACCGTTGGTAGCTGACAGGGAGCAGCAGCCCACCGGCGGTGTAGGGGACGCCCCGGTTCATGAAGTCGTCGACACAATCGCGCGTGACCCCCGTGCGCGCACAGGACTTCGCCGCGTCGGTGAACCACTTCGCGGCGGCCCACCCCTCCAACTGCCACTGGGAGTGAGTGCTCAGCCCCTTGGTCCCGTCCCGGAACTCCCGTACGGCCGGATCCCCCGTGTCCTCATAGTTGCGACTGGACCCGGTAGCCCACAGGGCGTTGCGGCACCGCGGCGAGTCCTTGTAGTCCTCGGGAACGGTCGACGTCCAGTTCTGCACATTGGTGACCTTGGCGATGACCTTGGCCCCGACGTCGTCCATCGCCTTGCACAGCTGCGCGTTCCCACGCGTGTCGACGGCGTCGAAGACGAGATCGGCGCCCTGCTCCTTCACATCGGCCGCGGCGGCACGGAAGTTGGGCAGCGCGAAGTCGACCTGTTCGGTGACCACCTTGTAGCCCTCGGCCTTCAGCTCCTGCGTGACGAGCCGGGCGTACGCGGCGGACGCGGACTGGTTGTAGGAGACGACCGCGGCGGTGCGGGCGCCCTGCGCGCGCTTGAAGTAGCGGTACACCTCGGTGCCGCCGTACAGCTTCCCGTCCCAGCCGGCCCTGCCGCTGCGCGGAGCGAGACTGCCGTAGATGCCGTACAGGTGCGGATACGTGTCGTACGCCGGGCCGATGGGCTGGCCTCCGATGTCGGGCACGCGCGCGTGGGACACACGAGAGGCACCCGCGTAGTCGAGGGCGGTGGTGGCGACGAGGGCGACGACCTTGTCCTCGTCGACGAGTTTGTGCACGCATTCGTTGTTGCCGACACCGCTGCCGCCGTCGTCGCACAGGCGCACCTCGACCGGGCGGCCCCCGATCCCGCCGCGTGAGTTGAGGCGTTCGAAGTACGCCTTCGCCCCGTCCCGCGGCCCGGTGAAGGCCGAGCCGCCGACCGGGCTCGTGGCGCTCGTGACGATGCCGACGCGGATCGGAGCGGTCCCTCCTTGCTGCGGCGGTGTGGAGCGGTTCTCGAAGTCGCTCTCGGGGAGGCGGCTGCCACAGGCCGTGCCGAGGAGGAACAGCAGGACCAGGGCAGCGCACTCAGCAGCCGGGGCCCGGCGACTCATTGCCGCTCAGCTGGACCAGCGCGCAGAGCGTCTTGACGGAGACCTTCCAGGTGCCGTCCTGCTCGACGGCCGTCCCGGAGGCGCCCGGCAGCGCGGTCGCGCCCTTCAGAGTCAGCGAGTACGTCACGTTCGCGTCGGTCGGCGAGGTGAACTCGACCTTCTCGACCTTCGCCTGCACTTCCTGGCCGCGCTTGTCGCCGTTGAAGCTCTGCAGGACCTTGGTCATCCGGTCGCCGTTCTCCAGGACGGCCTGCTTGTCCTTCTGCGCGACGGCGGGGTCGAAGAACTTCTCCCAGTTCTGCTTGATCTCCTGTTCGGCGGCCGCCGGATCGGACGGGGCCGTGGGGCTGGGCCGGGCGCTGGTGGACTGCTGCACGGAGGGGGTCGGTGGGGCGCTGCTCCCGCCACCGCTCTCGTCGCTGCACGCCGTGAGGGTCGCGGCGAGGACGAGAACCGCCACCGCTGCCGCGCCCCGGCCGTTCCCCCGCCTGAGGTCGCTCCCGAGAACCATCTGGCTCACCACCGGGTATCGGTCCGGGCCATGTGCGCCCGGAGCTTTCAGGGTCAGCTTCCAGAAGGCATAGTGCAAGCCATTGGCTGGCATGGACAGACATACGACGTCTGGGAGCCCGGATGCGGACAGCTCGACTGCGGACCGTGCACCCCGTCCTGTGGGCCGGATGGGCCGCGCTCGCCACCGGAGCGGTGCTGTGCGTCATCGGCTGGTACGGCATCTCGGGCGAGCGGTACGCGGAGCGGCAACTGCCCTACCTCGCCTCGTGCACGGTGCCGGGCGCGGCGCTGATCATCGCGGGTGCGGTGCTGCTCACGCACGGCAGGAACGCGCTGGCCGCGGCGCGCGTCGAGGAGTTGTACGGGCTGCTCGTGGCCGCCGAGCCCGCCGGCGTGGCCGAGTCCGGGCAGACTGCGGCCGCGCCGCTCGCCGTGAGCGGCGAGCTGCTGATGGTGCCGGGCGGCACGTTGTGGCACCGCGCGGACTGTCCGCTGGTCGCCGGGAAGCCGGAGGCCGTGCCGGTGGACTCGCGGGTGCTGGCGAGCGGGGAGTTGGGGCCGTGCCCGATCTGTGAGCCGTCCGCCGCAGATCCGGGTGACTGATGGCGTCGCTGACGTACGACCTCACGCTCGCCGGTCTCTCGGTCGGCAGTGCCGCCGCGCTCACCGGGATCGGCCTGATCGTCACCCATCGGGCGACCGGCGTGCTCAACTTCGCGCACGGCGCGATCGCGATGGTGTGCGCGTATCTGCTGCGCCAGTTCACGGTCGAGTGGGGCTGGCCCCTCGCGCTCGGTGCCGCCGTGACCCTCGTCGTCGTGGCCCCGGCCATCGGCACGGCCCTGGAACGCTTCGTCTTCCGTCCGTTGTCGGTGCTGGGCAGCGACCCGGCGCAGACGCTCGTCGCGTCCATCGGCGTCTTCGTCCTGCTGGTCGGCGGGGCCGCCCTGGTGTGGGGCACCGGAGCGCGCGCGGACGCGCCGACGCTGGTGTCGGCGGATCCCTGGGGGCAGTTGGCGGTGGCCGTCGCGCTGGCCGTGGGTGTCGGCGCGTTGACGCGCTGGACCCGGTTCGGCACGGAACTGCGTGCCGTCGTCGACGACCGCTCGCTCGCCGTGCTCGGCGGCATCGACGCGGACCGGGTCGCCGCGGCGGGCTGGGCCTTCGGCTCGTTCACGGCAGGACTGACCGGCGTGCTCCTCGCACCTTACGTGCGCCTCGACCCGTACGGCATGCCGCTGCTCGTCATGGAGGTGATGGCCGTGGCGGTGGCTGCCCGGATGCGCAGCCTGCCGGTCGCCGTCGTGGTGGCCCTCGGCATCGGGGTGGCCCAGAGCCAGCTGACGCGCCTGCACCCCTCGGGCTGGGCCGAACCACTGCTCCAGACGGTCGGCGCGAACCTGTTCGTGGTCGCACTGCTGATCGCGGCGCTCGTCCTGCCCGGCATCGGCACCCGCGACGCGCTCCCGCGTTCGGCGACGGCCCGCGTGGCGACGCCGCCGGGCGCGTGGATCGTGGCGGTCGTCCTCTTTCTGCTGCCCCTCGGTTTCGCCGGCTCCGACCTGCATACGTCGGTGCAGGTCCCGGCGTTGGGCGTGGTGCTTCTGTCGCTGGTCGTCGTGACGGGCCGGGGCGGCCAGATCTCCCTCGGGCAGGCCGCGTACGCCGGTCTGGGCGCCCTCTTCACGGCGCTGCTGGCGGCGGGCCGTTTCCCCGGCCTGCCGCGCCTGCCCGAACTCGCCGCGCTGGCGGTAGCCGTGATCCTGGTCGCTCCGCTCGGAGTCCTGACCGGCTGGCCGGCCATCGGCCGCCACGGTCTTGCCCTCGCGCTGGCCACCTTCGCGGTCGGCGTGGGCGTCAGCCGATTCGTCTTCGCCCAGCCGTACGCCACGTCGGGACTGTCCCTCGACCGTCCGGCCGGCTTCGACGGCGACCGCGCCTACTACGTGCTCGAACTGGCCCTGCTGGCCGCCGCGTTGCTGGCCGCGAACGCCCTGCGCAGAGGCCGTACGGGCCGGGCCCTGGCCGCGATGCGCGACCACGAGTCCGGCGCCTCGGCGGCGGGCGTACGGGTCCCGACCCTGAAACTGACCGCGTTCGTCGCGGGGGCCGCCCTGGCCGCGCTCGGCGGCGGCATGCTCGGGATGGGCCTGCGCGCCTTCGACGCCACGGCGTACGACCCCGTACGCGGGCTGCTCTGGTTCGCGGCGGTCGTCGTCCTCGGCGCCGACAGCGTCCTGGGCGCCCTGGCTGCCGCGGCCCTCCTGGTGGGGCTCGACGCGGGGGCCCGCGGCGGCGTGGCGGCCGCCCTGATCGGCGTACTGGCCGTCCTCGTCGGCCGCTTCCCCGGAGGCCCCTACGAAGCGCTGCGCACGGCGGCCTCCCGACTGCGACTGCGCCGCCGGGCGACGCTGACACCCTTGGGGGCACGGGTCGGGCGCCGACTGCGGCCGGTGGAGCCGAGGGGAGCCGGGGCGCTTGTGCCCACGGAGGCGCCCTCGTTGGCGTACGCGGGGAGGAGCGCATCGGGAGCATCGGGACGGCTCCCCGGAGCATCCGAACCACCCGCGTCCGGTCCGGACGTGCCCGGCCGGCCAAGCGGCCCGGCACCGCGGCCGACCGCGCGGCGCACCCCGAAAACACCCGCACCGCGAAGCGTCCGACACGCGCCGACCGAGCCCGCCCGCCCGAGCGACACGCCGCTGGAGCCCGCCGCCCCTGGGCCCGGCACGACCGGATGGCCCGGCATCGGCCGGACGAAGCGGGACACCGAGCGGCCGGACAGCAGGGCACAGCCACTGAGCGGGACTCCCGCCCGGGAGCCGGAGGAGCCCACGGACCACCCGGACGACGCCACACCACCCAGCGGCGTAGAGCTGGACAGTCCCCCGCAACCACCGGCCAGCATCCCGGCACCACGCGGCGACACGCCCCGCCAAGGACCCCACGCACCGCCGGACGGCCCCCGGACGACGCCCGGTCCGACACGTTCACCCGAGGCCGCCGCACCACGGCCGGGCCGCACGGGACCGGCTCCGGCCTCGCGCCCCGCGGTGGGCGGCCCCCGCCGTTCACGCCCTCTTGCCGGACCCATCCCCCTGTCCCTGACCGCCCGTCGGATCCATGTCGCCTACGGCGGCTTCACCGCCCTCGACGGAGTCTCGCTCGACATCGGGCCGGGACGCGTCACCGCGGTCGTGGGACCCAACGGCGCCGGAAAGAGCACCCTCTTCCATTGTCTCGCCGGGACGCTGCGCCCCTCGGGCGGGCAGGTTCTGCTCGGGGGGCGGGACATCACCCGGACGGCCGCGCACGCCCGCACCCGGCTGGGAGTGGCGCGGACCTTTCAGCAACTGGCGGTTTTCCCCTCGTTGACCGTGGCCGAAAATGTCCGCGTGGGTGCCGAACAAGGTCGGATCGCCGATCCGGGGGCGGTGGAGCGCTCGTTGCGGCTGCTCGGGCTCGACGGACCGGTGCGGGCGCTGCCCGCGGCGGGGCTGCCGACCGGCACGCTCCGGCGTGTCGAGCTGGCGCGGGCGCTCGCCGGGAGTCCGCGCGTGCTGCTGCTCGACGAACCCGCGGCCGGACTCGACACCGGCGAAGTGACCGCGTTGGCCCGCGTGCTGCGAGCCCTCGCCGCGGACGGCATGGCCCTGCTCGTCGTCGAGCACGACCTCGACCTGGTCACCGACCTGGCGCATACGGTCCATGTCATGGCGGCGGGCCGGATCGTCACCTCCGGCCCCGCCGACCGCGTACTGGAGACGAGGGCCGACGGATGAGCATCGCCCTGCGCCACGCGCGCGTGCGCTACGGCCCCCTGGAGGCCCTGCACGGCGTGACCCTCGTCGCGCCGGGTCCCGGCCTCACCGTGCTGCTGGGCCGCAACGGCTCCGGACGTACGACGGTGCTGCGCGCCCTCGCGGGAACCGTGCCGCTGTCCGACGGCGCCGTCGTCTGGGACGGCGCCGCCGTGACGCGCATGCCCGCCTACGAACGCGCCCGGCGCGGACTGTGCCTCGTCCCGGAGCGCGGGGCCGTCTTCCGCTCGCTCACCGTCCGTCAGAACCTGGAGCTGGCCGCGGGCGACCACACCGCCGCCCTCGACGCCTACCCGCAGTTGGAGCCTCTCCTTCCCCGCCGCGCCGGCACCCTCTCCGGCGGCGAGCAGCGGATGCTCGCCCTCTCCCGCGCCCTGGTGGCACGCGCGCGCGTGGTGCTCGTCGACGAACCCGCGCAGGGCATGTCGCCGTCGGTCGCGGCTCGGACGTACGAACTGCTGAGCGACCTCGACGCGTGCGTGGTGGTCGCCGAACAGCGGCTGCCGCCCGGCCTGCGCGAGCGGGCGGGGCGGACGACGTACGTCCATGAACTGCGCCGCGGCTCGGTCGTGTTCAGCGGAGAGGCGGCCGAGGTCGCCCGGGGGACGTGGGGTGCTTCGGAGCGAGGGGCGGACCGAACAGGGCGCGGTCCGCGTGCCGGGCACCCCCCGACCCCTTCGGGATGACGAGCAACGTGCCCACGCTCAGCCGACCCGGATTGCTGCCGACCATCTTCTTGTTGGCCTTGTACAGCGCCTTCCAGCCGCCCTTGACCCGATACTTGCGGGCAATGGACGAGAGCGTGTCGCCGCGCTTCACCACATGCATACGGCCCTTGAGTTTGTATTTCTTGGCACAGACGGGCCAGGCCTCCCACCCCTGGGCGGCGAGCACCTTCTCGGCGACCTTGATCTGCTCCGCGCGCGTGGCGAGATCCGCCCGCGGGGCGTACCCGAGCCCCCCGAACGCCTTCCAGGTCGACTGCCAGAACTGCAGCCCTCCGTAGAAGTCGTTCCCGGTGTTCGCGTCCCAGCGACCGCTGCTCTCGCACTCCGCGATGCAGGCCCAGGGCCACTGGTCCTTCACGCAGTCGTACCGCACTCGTAGCGAAATGGGCCCGGGAAGCGGGGGCGGCGGCGCGGCGGACGCCCCCGAGGGAGGGACGAGAACGGCCAGGACGGCTGCGACCACGGCCGCGTACCGAACGCGCCTGGTCGACAGGGTCGGCACGATCCGGGTAGTCGGCATCAGGAACATCCGGCCACGCTAAGCAGCGCGCCCGGCGCGCCCGTCGAGCCGCGCCCGGTGCGGCCGTGGGCCCCACCCGGTCGGAGGACCGGGCGGGGCCCCGTGCCCGGGGCTCGGGGGAGCGGGACTCAGAAGTCGAGCCGCTGCCCGGGCACGATCACATCGGGATCACCGCCGATGACCGCCCGGTTGGCGGCGTAGATCTCCCGCCAGGTGGTCCCGTGCCGCGCGGCGATACCGCTCAGCGTGTCTCCACTGCGGACGGTGTAGTCGCCGCGGGAGGAGCCGCGGTTGGTGTGGCCCGACGGACGTGCCGGCGCCTTCGACGGCTTCGACGTCGACGGGGCCGACTTGGGTGCTGACTTCGTGACGGCCGACCCTCCGGCCGGCGCGGCGCCCGAGGACGCCGGCGCGTTGCCGTACGCTCCGGCGCGCGCCGAACAGGTGGGCCACGCGCCCCATCCCTGGGAGCGCTGGACCTTGGAGGCGACGGCGATCTGAGCGGCCTTGGAGGCCTTGTCGGCGGTCGAGGCGTAGGCGGCGCCGCCGTACGCGCGCCAGGTGCCGGCGGAGAACTGGAGTCCTCCGTAGTAGCCGTTGCCGGTGTTGATGTGCCAGTTCCCACCGCTCTCGCACTTGGCGATGCGGTCCCACACTCCACTGTCGGCCGCTGCGGCATTGCCGGTCGCGGCGAGCAGTCCGAGCGGGGCGAGCAGTGCCGCCCCGGCGAGGACCGCCGTCGTACGAGCCTTGGTCGTCGTACGAGCCTTATGAGTGTTCTCGGCACATGCGGACATGTATTTCCCTCTCGAAACACCCGGGATCCCCCAAGGCGGGGCACGATTCCCTGCGCATAGGACGCGGTCGTCGCGCTCCGCCCCGTCCGCCGGAGGCTGTGCTGTGAGCTGGCTTGGTGCGGCCGGCGGACGTACCCGAGCGGTGCTCGTTGCACACGGCCGAGAAATCTAGGGAGCTTGTCGCCCCGATATCAACCAACTCCTTGTCATTCGAGGCCAGTTCGCCGTTACCGCGAGTATCGTCGATTTTCGGCCACCCACTTCATTGGGTGATTTCCGGATTTGTCGACCTGTCACCCCAGTGATCTGTGACTCACTTCACCGCCTCAACTTGCTTGGTAGTCCGAGAAGTTGACTAGGAGTAACCGATTCCGCAGATCACCTCACCCTGCGCGTCGGATGGTTCGATTCCGTTCGCTCTCGGGCGTGACTCCGGCCACAGATCGCCCGTTGTCATCTTCATGAGCCGGGGACCCCCCGGCCTCATGGGCCGGGAGCCACCCGGCACCGCCACGCACCGCATCCCGAGGAGCCACCGTGCCGCGCATGCTCGACGTCAGCGACGACGTACGCGCCGAGATCGGCGACGAAGAAGCCGACCGGCTGCTCGCCGGAGAGAACGCCCCCGGCAGTTACGACTGCACGTCCTGCCGCACCCCGGGCGACTCGGAACAGGAGCGCACCAGCACCGTCCTGTTCATCGGCGACGAGACCGCCGTCCTGGCCTTCGCCCACGCGACCTGCCTGCCCTCACAGGTCGTGCAGGTCACCGAGGAGCAACTGCAGGGCGCCGTCCGCTCGATCAACCCCGACGGCCCGCCCGTCGAGGCCGTGCCCGAGCAGGCCGTGCTCGGTGTCACCAGCGGACTCGTCCTGATCAACGGCGAGTTGCATCCGGCGCTCGTCGTCGAGCCGACCGGCCCCATCGTGCGCCCCGGCTCGACCGACGTCGGCGACGACTTCCTGCCCCTCCTCATCGAGCAGGGCTTCATGCCGGTGACCGAGCTGATCTCGGTGCCGCCGGTGCTGCACGGCTGGTCCGTGCTGCTCGCCATGGGCCAGCTGCACGCCGTGCTGCAGCCCGGCACCGGCGGCGGCTCGCCCGTCGCCTGGTGGCAGGCGCACCAGGCACTGCAGGTCGCCGAGAGCTGGCGGGCGGCCGCCAACAAGCACCAGCAGGTACTCCTGTTCGCCGCCCCGGTCGGCTCGATCGGCCGCCAGCCCCGCGAGGACCTGCTGCGCGACGCGCTGGACAAGGCTGCGGCCAACGGCAAGCTCGTCGCGGCCGCGATGCCGCTCGCGGGGACCTGAGCCGACCGCTGAGCCGACAGCTGAGCCGGGGACCGGAGCCCTATCCCGGGCCCGAACCCGAGCCCCGACCGGAGCTCGGACAGCTCGGGAGTGCGCCGGGCACACTCCGGTTGACCTGCGAAAGCGACACGGTGGCCGCATCCGTTGGGCGGCGGGGTCGTTGGCACATACGTGCACACCTACGACGTCCCCCGCCGCCAGTCCCTCCAGGCGAGCCCTCCCGCAGGCTCTCTGCTTCGTTCGAGCAGGGAGGTACCCCCGGCGCGACCGGCTCAGGATTCTCCGGGCGGACCTTCGGCCACGCCGATCTACGACGCGCTCTACGCCGAGTGGGTCAGATCCTTCAGGGCCCTGCCCGGCGACCGGCACGGCGAAGAGAACCTGGGCTTCACGGCTTTCGGGAGCCTCCCGCGCGGCATGACTTCGTACGGTGCGTCGAGCTCGTACAACTCCTACAGCTCGTACAGCGCGGGGGCGCACTCCGCACGTCACAGTGGAGCGCAGCACGGCCAGACCGCGACGGCGACCGCGATCTGGCAGACGAGCGGGCGGCAGCACAGCACGGGGATGCATCACATCCCGGCGGCGCTGCCTCCCGCACCCCGCAGGGGACACTGACGCACGCACGGGTAAGGGGCGGCTCCTCGAGGAGCCGCCCCTTACCCGTTGTTGTCCTTGCCGGTTGTCGCTACGTCACTTCTTCTTGGCGCCGCGCTTCTCGCGCACCCGCACCGAGATGTGGACCGGCGTGCCCTCGAAGCCGAACTGCTCGCGCAGTCGACGCTCGATGAAGCGCCGGTAGCCGTGCTCGATGAAGCCGGAGGCGAAGAGCACGAACCGCGGGGGCTTGGTGCCCGCCTGCGTACCGAAGAGGATGCGGGGCTGCTTACCGCCGCGGATCGGGTGCGGGTGGGCGGCGACGAGCTCGCCGAGGAAGGCGTTCAGCCGGCCGGTCGGAACGCGGGTCTCCCAGCCGTCCAGGGCCGTCTCGATCGCCGGGACGAGCTTCTCCATGTGCCGCCCGGTGCGCGCCGAGACGTTGACGCGCGGCGCCCACGCCACCTGGAGGAGCTCGGTCTCGATCTCGCGCTCCAGGTAGTAGCGGCGCTCCTCGTCGAGGGTGTCCCACTTGTTGAAGGCGAGGACGATCGCGCGCCCGGCCTCGACGGCCATGGTCACGATGCGCTGGTCCTGGACGGAGATGGTCTCGGACGCGTCGATCAGGATGACGGCCACCTCGGCCTTCTCGACGGCGGCGGCCGTGCGCAGCGAGGCGTAGTAGTCAGCACCCTGCTGGAGGTGGACGCGCTTGCGGATGCCGGCCGTGTCGACGAACTTCCAGGTGACGCCGCCGAGTTCGATGAGCTCGTCGACCGGGTCACGGGTGGTGCCCGCGATCTCGTTGACGA
The DNA here is from genome assembly GCF_044457265.1 of Streptomyces sp. NPDC050564. Classification (NCBI taxonomy): domain Bacteria; kingdom Bacillati; phylum Actinomycetota; class Actinomycetes; order Kitasatosporales; family Streptomycetaceae; genus Streptomyces; species Streptomyces sp. NPDC050564. The sequence goes on from NZ_JBITGS010000027.1 coordinate 109,311, forward strand.
CCACGCGGTCCTCGTTGGCCACCTTGTTCAGCAGGGAGGACTTGCCGACGTTCGGGCGGCCGATGAGGGCGATGCGGCGAGGGCCGCCCACCGCGGCGCCGAAGGTCTGCGCCGGGGCCTCGGGCAGTGCCTCCAGAACGGCGTCCAGCATGTCGCCGGTGCCGCGGCCGTGCAGCGCGGAGACCGGGTGCGGCTCACCGAGACCGAGGGACCAGAGGTACGAGGCGTCGGCCTCGCCGCTCGGGCCGTCGACCTTGTTGGCGCACAGGACGACGGGCTTGCCGGCCTTGCGGAGAAGGCGTACGACCGCCTCGTCGGTGTCGGTCGCGCCGACCTTGGCGTCGACGACGAAGACGACCGCGTCGGCCGCCTCGATCGCGTACTCGGCCTGCGCGGCAACGGATGCGTCGATGCCGAGGACGTCCTGCTCCCAGCCGCCGGTGTCCACGAGCTTGAAGCGGCGGCCCGCCCACTCGGCCTCGTAGGTGACGCGGTCGCGGGTGACGCCGGGCTTGTCCTCGACAACGGCCTCGCGGCGGCCGATGATCCGGTTCACCAGGGTCGACTTGCCGACGTTGGGACGGCCGACGACGGCGAGGACGGGCAGCGGGCCGTGGCCCGCCTCCTCGATGGCGCCCTCGACATCCTCGATGTCGAAGCCCTCTTCCGCGGCGAGCTCCATGAACTCCGCGTACTCGGCATCGCCGAGCGCCCCGTGGTCGTGCTCTGCCGAGCCCTCGGGCTGGATGTCGTCGTTCATGAAGTCCGTACCTCGTCGTTCATTCGTGGTGATCGGTGGACCGCCCGTATATCGGGCGATCCACTACTCAAGTGTCGCCTAGTGCCCGGTGGGGCGCCCGGCGTTTTCCCGGCGTCCGGTCAGACGCCTGGCGTGGTCCAGGTGGGCGCTGAGCTGCTTCTGGATGCGGGCGGTCGCCTCGTCCAGCGCCTTGCGCGTACGCCGTCCGCTGCCGTCGCCCGCCTCGAACGGGTCGCCGAAGACGACGTCGACCCGGCTGCGCAGCGGGGGCAGCCCCTTCATCAACCGGCTGCTCTTCTCGGAACTTCCCAGCACTGCCACCGGGACGATCGGCGCCCCGCTGCGTACGGCGAAGTACGCGAGCCCGGCGCGCAGCGAGGCGAAGTCGCCCTCGCCGCGGGTGCCCTCCGGGAAGATGCCCAGGACGCCGCCGTTGTCCAGGACACCCAACGCCTGGGTGATGGCCGTGCGGTCGGTGGTCTGGCGGTCCACCTTCAGCTGGCCGATGCCGAGCAGGAAGGGGTCGAGCGGGCCGATGAACGCTTCCTTCTTGATCAGGAAGTGCGTGGGCCGGGGCGCCACTCCCATGACCATCGGGCCGTCGATGTTGTGCGAGTGGTTCACCGCCAGGATTGCCGGGCCGGTCGCGGGGACCTTCCAGGCGCCGAGCACACGCGGCTTCCACAGCCCGTACATCAGGCCGACGCCGATGCGGCGCCCTACCTCGGCGCCCCTCTCGGAGGGTGCGGTCACTTGGCGGCTCGCTTCTCCTCGACGAGGGTGACGACGCACTCGATGACCTGCTGGAGCGTGAGGTCGGAGGTGTCCACCTCGATCGCGTCGTCCGCCTTGGCGAGCGGGGAGGTCTTGCGGCTGGAGTCGGCGGCGTCGCGCTTGAGCAGGGCCTCGCGCGTCTGGTGCACGTCGGCGCCCTTCAGCTCACCGCTGCGGCGGGCGGCACGCGCCTCCGGGGACGCGGTGAGGAAGATCTTCAGGTCGGCGTCCGGCAGCACGGTGGTGCCGATGTCCCGGCCCTCGACGACGATCCCGTACTCCGCGGATCCGGCGAGCGAGCGCTGCAGCTCGGTGATCCGGGCGCGCACCTCGGGCACCGCGCTGACGGCGCTCACCTTGGAGGTGACCTCCTGCGTACGGATCGGGCCCGCGACATCGGTGCCGTCGACGGTGATCGTCGGACCGGACGGGTCGGTGCCGGAGATGATCTCCGGCTTCCCGGCGACGGCGGCGATCGCGGACGGGTCCGTGAGGTCGATCCCGTTGTTGACCATCCACCAGGTTATGGCGCGGTACTGGGCCCCCGTGTCCAGGTAGCTCAGCCCGAGCTGCGAGGCGACGGCCTTCGAGGTGCTCGACTTGCCCGTGCCGGAGGGGCCGTCGATGGCGACAATCACAGCCGGGGCGGTCCGGGCGGCCTTTTCCACGGTGACGGACACCTTCCTGGTACGGGGTGGTGGGTATGTGCGGGACACGAACGCGCCCCGCACAAGGTTACTGGGTACACCGAGCCGCCCGGCACGGCGCTGCGATCGGGGGTTTCAGCCCGACGAGGCCCTTGAGGCCGAAGCGTGGGTCTGGAGGCGGCAGCCCGCAGATGCGGGACGGGCAGGGGCGGAGGGGCGGAAACCGACCTGACGCCGACCCCACGCGCCTACTGCCGCAATGCCCAGCCCCGCTCCCGCAGCGCCGCGCTCAGCACCGGCGCCGCCTTGGGCTCGACCATCAGCTGCACCAGACCGGCCTGCTGCCCGGTCGCGTGCTCGATGCGTACGTCCTCGATGTTGACCCCGGCCATCCCCGCGTCGGCGAAGATACGGGCCAGCTGTCCGGGCTGGTCATCGATGAGAACGGCCACGACCTCGTACGCGCGCGGAGCGGAGCCGTGCTTGCCGGGGACGCGGACCTGCCCCGCGTTGCCGCGCCGCAGCACGTCCTCGATGCCGTCGGCGCCCGTACGGCGCTTGGACTCGTCGGAGGACTGGAGGGCACGCAGGGCCTGCACGGTCTCGTCGAGGTCGGCGGAGACGTCCGCGAGGAGGTCGGCGACCGGCCCCGGGTTCGCGGAGAGGATGTCGATCCACATCCGGGGGTCGGACGCCGCGATGCGGGTCACGTCACGGATGCCCTGACCACAGAGCCGTACCGCCGCCTCCTCCGCGTGCTCCAGGCGCGCGGCGACCATGCTGGACACCAGGTGCGGCATGTGCGAGACGAGCGCGACGGCACGGTCGTGGGCGTCCGCGTCCATGACGACGGGCACGGCGCGGCAGTGCGAGACCAGCTCCAGCGCGAGGTTGAGGACCTCGGTGTCCGTGTCCCGGGTGGGCGTCAGGACCCAGGGGCGCCCCTCGAAGAGATCACCGGTGGCGGCCAGTGGACCGGACTTCTCACGGCCGGACATGGGGTGCGAACCGATGTACGAGGACAGGTCGAGGCCGAGCGCCTCCAGCTCGCGGCGCGGGCCGCCCTTGACGCTGGCCACGTCGAGGTAGCCGCGGGCCACCCCGCGCCGCATGGCGTCCGCGAGCGTCGCGGCCACGTGCGCGGGTGGGGCGGCCACGATCGCGAGGTCGACGGGCCCCTCGGGCACCTCGTCCGTGCCGGCGCCGAGCGCCGCCGCCGTACGGGCCTGCTCCGGGTCGTGGTCGGCGAGGTGCACGACGACGCCGCGCGCGGCCAGCGCGAGCGCGGCCGACGTACCGATCAGCCCGGTTCCGATGACGAGTGCGGTCCTCACTGGGCGATGTCCTTGCGCAGCGCGCCCGCGGCGCCCAGGTAGACGTGCACGATGTCGGCGCGCGGCCGGTCGGACTCGATGTGCGCGAGGACCCGTACGACACGGGGCATCGCGCCCTCGATGTCCAGTTCCTGCGCGCAGATCAGCGGTACGTCGACGATGCCGAGCTTGCGCGCCGCGGCCGCCGGGAAGTCGCTGTGCAGATCGGGCGTCGCGGTGAACCAGATGCTGATCAGGTCGTCCGTGGTGAGCCCGTTCCGCTCCAGGATGGCGGTGAGCAGCTCGCTGACCTGCTCGTCCATGTGCCCGGCCTCGTCCCGCTCCAGTTGGACGGCGCCCCGGACCGCTCGTACCGCCACGGTGATGCTCCTCGCTGATCTGCGTGCACGTCTTGTCGCACCAGCGTAGTCAGCCCGCAACGCGCGGGTGCGCGGCGCCCGCCTGACGAGACGGCCGCCGCGCACGCACCATGCAGTGTCAGACCTGCTGCGCCTTGATCAGGTCCTCCAGGGAACCGGACGGCATTTCGCCGTTGGGGGTCAGCTTGTCGACCGCCCGGGGCAGGGTCTCGGCGATCTGCGTCGCGGCCTGGTCCGGGGTGACACCGGCCTGTTCGGCGACCTGCTTGAGGGTCGCGTCGGGCAGCGCCTGCTGGATCTGCGCGCCGGTCACGGGCTGGTTGTCGCCGGTGCCGATCCAGGAGTTCTTCTGATCGGCGAGCCCGGCCTCGGTGAGAACGTCCAGCAGTGCTCCCAGTGGGTTGCCGCCGCTGCTCGAGCCACCGGCCAGCGACTGGAGCAGCGAGCCCAGGATGTTGCCGCCGGAGGCACCGCCCTGGCCGCCTCCGCCGAGGAGGCCGCCGAGCAGGCTGCCGAGATCGTTACCCGCCATGGTCACGCCTTTCGAGAGTGCGGCTGGGGGTACGTCACCGCCCGGCCTCAGACCCTGCCAATGTCACTCGAATCGCCCCATTCCGCCACTTGTAGTGAGAACGCACCCGTGCGCCTCTGGACGCACGGACGCAGGTCCGCTCTCATGGCAGGAGACCCGCCTCGGGGGAGGCCCGAATGAAGCGTCCAGGACCCCTTCTCACCCTTCTCGCGGGGCTGCTGCTCGGCGTGTTCATGCTGTCACTCAATGCGACGACGGGGACGAAGAGCGTGTCGTCGTATCGGGAGGAGTCGCCTGGCGTCACGGTGTCGCCGAGCCCGCCGCCCAGTTCGTTGCCGCCGAAGACCACGCCGTCACCGACTCCTTCGAAGAGCGCTGCGCCCAACGCCGACTACGCGGGCCGTACCGACGACGACTCCTCCGCGGTCGCCGTCTCGCTGCGCGACGGCAAGGCGATCGCGTACTTCTGCGACGGGCGCGACAAGGAGTCGTGGCTGAAGGGCGACGTCAAGGACGACGGCAGCATGAAGCTCACCGGCAAGCACGGCGCCGAGCTGAACGGCACGCTCAAGGAGGGCAAGAGCATCCGCGGCACCGTCGACCTGGGCGGGCAGCGTTACGGCTTCACCGCCGACAAGGCGGTCAGGCCGTCCGGGCTGTACCGGGCGACGGCCACCGTCAGGGGAGCCAAGCTCGACGGCGGCTGGATCGTGCTGCCCGGCGACAAGCAGGTCGGCATCCTCGACCGCGACGGCAAGCCCTCGGCGGCGCCCCGGATCAACCCGGAGACCGGCGCCGTGACGATCGACGGCGAACAGCTCACCGCACGGCCCGTCACCCCCTGACCCAGCCCCCGCCTCCGTTCCGACCCCCTCCTCCGCAGGGAGCCGATCATGACCGTGGACCCGAACGCCGCCACCCAGGGCTTCCCTTCGCCCCAGCCCGCCCACCGCCGCGCAGGCGCCGCCCGCTATCTCGTCCCGGCCCTGGTCGCCGCGGCGGTCGCGGTCGGCCTCGGCGCGTACGGCAAGGTGCACGACCCGGCGGGTACCGCCTTCAACCTCGCCGGCTTCAGCAGCACCGGCGCCGTGAAGTCGTGGCTGGCGACGACAGCGTTCGCCTTCGCCCTCGTCCAGCTCGTCTCGGCGTTCATGGTGTACGGGAAGCTGCCGGGGCCGAGCTGGGCGCCGGTGCTGCACCGCTGGTCGGGGCGGATCGCCTTCCTGGTGGCGGTGCCTGTCGCGGTGCACTGTCTGTACGCCTTGGGCTATCAGACGTACGAGCCGCGCGTGCTGTGGCACTCGCTTCTGGGTTGCTTCTTCTTTGGGGCATTCAGTGCCAAAATGCTCTTGCTCCGCTCGGAGCGACTGCCCGGCTGGCTGCTGCCGTTCGTCGGGGGACTCGTCTTCGTCGTCCTCACGGCCATCTGGCTCACGTCGGCTCTCTGGTTCTTCCGCACGTTCGGAGTGACGACATGACGAACCCCCCTGCGCGGCGCACGGTTCTTGGAACGGGTGCGGCCGCCGTCCTGCTCGTGGGGTGCAGCAAGTACGGCGACAACAACAGCAGCAGCAACAACAGCACCACCAGCGCCTCCCCGGCGGCGGCCGATGGTGACGCACTCGCCAAGACGTCCGACATCCCGGTCGGCGGCGGCAAGATCTTCAAGGACAAGAAGGTCGTGGTCACCCAGCCCAAGAAGGACGAGTTCAAGTGCTTCTCGGCCATCTGCACCCACCAGGGCTGCACGGTGAGCAAGGTGGCGGACGGCACCATCGACTGCCCGTGCCACGGAAGCAAGTACCGCATCACCGACGCTTCGGTGGTCGCCGGGCCCGCCCCGCGTCCTCTGCCCGCGAAGAAGATCACGGTGGACGGAAACTCGATCCGCCTGGCCTGACCGGGCACGTACGCTCCAGGACATGAATGCCGAGGCTCTGGAGCCTGCCCACGAGGCGCTGGTGCGCGACCACACGATCTACTCCTGCGTGATGGGCTCACGCGCCTTCGGTCTGGCCACGGACACCAGCGACACGGACCGCCGGGGCGTGTTCCTCGCCCCGACACCGCTCTTCTGGCGCTTCGACAAGCCGCCGACGCACGTCGAGGGCCCGGCCGAGGAGCAGTTCAGCTGGGAGCTGGAGCGCTTCTGCGCGCTCGCGCTGCGCGCCAACCCGAACATCCTGGAGTGCCTGCACTCCCCCCGCGTCGAGTACGCCGACGACACGGGCCGCGAACTGCTCGCCCTCCGCGAGGCGTTCCTCTCCCGCAGGGCACACGACACGTTCGCCCGCTACGCCCTGGGTCAGCACAAGAAGCTGGAAGCCGACGTACGCCGGCACGGCGCGCCCCGCTGGAAGCACGCCATGCACCTCCTGCGCCTCCTCATGAGCTCCCGCGACCTCCTGCGCACCGGCGTCCTGACGATCGACGTCGGCGACCGCCGCGCGCCGCTGCTCGCGGTGAAGCGGGGCGAGGTCTCCTGGCCGAAGGTCGAGACCTGGATGTCCCGCCTGGCGGCGGAAGCCGACGAGGCGGCCTCGCGGAGCCCCCTCCCGCCCGAGCCGGACCACGCCCGTGTCGAGGACTTCCTGATCCGCGCGCGCCGCGCCTCAGCCCTCCAGGCCGCCCCGGAAGCCCTCCAGCCGGACCCGTACGACGAACGCGTGCAGGGCGTCGTACACGGTCGGGGCGTCGGGCAGCACTGAGGCGTTCTGCGCCTCGTCCAGCAGGGTGTGCAGCCGCTCCACGTCGTCCTGCACGCGCGCGTGGCCGACGTCCGCGCCCCCGTGCTCCTGCTCCGCCTTCGCGGCGATCAGCTCCGGCAGATACCCGGGAGCTCGCACCTGCCCGATCAGCGTGGGCAGATCGGCCTGCACCTCACCGCTGCGCATCAGGTGTATGCCGGTGAGCAACACACGGAACGTGTAGAGCAGCGGCTTCAGTTCGCCGGTCTTCTCGAACAGCCGCCACTGCGTCGCGGCGAACCCCCGGTAGTGGTGGGCGTGATGACTGGTGAGGACTCCAGGGGCGAGCGAAACCAGCTCACGGTGTGCCTCACCGGTGTGCACGACCAGGGGCGAGAGCAGCTGCTCCAGCACATAGCCGTTGCGCCGCAGCATCAGCCGTACGAACTTGCGCAGGTCGTGCGTGACCAGGTCCATCTCGACCCCGTCCCGGTCCCACATCCGCGACCGGGTCTCCTCGGGCTCGCGCAGCCCCACCAGGGCGGCGGTCGGCAGCAGATGGACGCCGCGCAGGTCGACGTCCGAGTCACGCGAGGGGAAGCCGTAGAGGTGCGCCCCGGAGACGGTGGCGAACAGCACCGGGTCGGGCTGCTCGGCCACCACTGCCGCGAGGTCGATGTCCAGGACGTGGTCAGTCATCCCTCAAGCGTCCCAGAGCGCCCCCAGCGACATCAGGTCGCCCTGGTACTCGATGCGGTCGGCCCACTCCGTCGGCCATGCGTCCGAGCCGTGGTAGGCGCCCGCGAAGGCGCCGGTCAGGCAGGCGATGGAGTCGGAGTCACCGGAGGTGCAGGCGGCGCGGCGCAGCGCGATGACGGGCTCGTCGACGAAGAGCAGGAAGCAGAGGAGGCCGGTGACGAGCGCCTCCTCGGCGATCCAGCCCCCGCCGGTGGCCAGGCACGGGTCGGTCTCCGGCGAGACGGTGCGCACGGCGTGCCGGAGGTCGTCCAGGGCGCTCAGGCACTCGTCCCAGCCGCGGGCGATGAACTGCTCCGGCGTGGGGTCCTCGCTGAAGGTCCACAGGTCGCCGAGCCAGCGGGAGTGGTAGCGCTGACGGTTCTCGTACGCGTACGACCGCAGCCGGCCGACGAGTCCCATCGGTTCGGCGCCCTGGGTGAGGAGCCAGATCGCGTGTGCCGTGAGGTCGGCCGCGGCGAGTGCCGTGGGGTGGCCGTGGGTGAGCGCGGCCTGGAACTGCGCGGCGCCTGCCCGCTGTTCGTCGCTGAGCCCGCGTACGAGCCCGACGGGCGCCACGCGCATGTTGGCGCCGCAGCCCTTGGAACCGATCTGGCTGGCCTCCTGCCAGCGGCGCTTCTCGTTCTTCAGGAGGTTGCAGGCGACGAGGCAGGTGCGGCCGGGCGCACGGTTGTTGTCGGGTGACTGGTACCAGTTCACGAACTCCTCGCGCACCGGCCGCTCCATCCGCAGCGGGCCGAGCAGACCGCGGTCCATGGCTGTGCGCAGCCCCCGCGCCAGCGCCAGCGTCATCTGCGTGTCGTCGGTGACCTTCGCCGGCCGGGGCAGCTTCATCTGCCGCCAGGGCCCGCACTTGGCGAGGATCGCCGGGACGGAGTTGAACTCGGTCGGGAACCCGAGCGCGTCGCCCAGCGCGAGTCCGATCAGGGAACCGGTGGCGGCGCGCTTCGCGAGCGTCGTGGTGGTCATGAGAGCCGTCCTTCCGAAGTGGGACGCAGCAGGGGTGGGTGCAGGGCTTTGGCACCGCCCGCCCGGTAGAGAGCGGCGGGCTTGCCGCGGCCTCCGGTGAGGCGCGCGGCACCGGGGATCTGTTCGACGAAGCCCGGCGTGGCGAGGACCTTGCGCCGGAAGTTGGGCCGGTCGAGGGCGGTGCCCCACACGGTCTCGTAGACCTGTTGCAGCTCGCCGAGGGTGAACTCGGGCGGGCAGAAGGATGTGGCGAGACAGGTGTACTCGAGCTTGGCGCCGACGCGTTCGTGGGCGTCGGCGAGGATCCGGTCGTGGTCGAAGGCGAGCGGACCGAGCGCGTTGTACCGCAGCCACTGGGCCTGCGCCGCGTCACCGCCGCCGCTCGGCTCGGGAGGGTCCGGGAGCAGCGCGGCGTACGCGACGGAGACGACCCGCATCCTGGGGTCGCGGTCGGGTTCCGTGTACGTCCGCAGCTGTTCCAGATGGAGTCCGGAGACGTCCGACAGGCCGGTCTCCTCGGCAAGTTCGCGCCGCGCCGCGGTCTCCGCGGACTCGTGCGGCAGCACGAAGCCGCCGGGCAGTGCCCAGCGGCCCGCGTACGGCTCCTGGCCCCGCTCGACGAGCAGCGCCTGCAGCACTCCCCCGCGGACCGTCAGGACGGCGAGGTCGACGGTGACGGCGAAAGGCTCGAAGGCGTACTTGTCGTAGCCCTCGGGTGCCTTGCCGCCAGGCGCGCGGCCTTCCCGTGCGAGCACGCCCACCCACCTCCTATTAATAGTCAGATCGACTAATAGTCATTACGACTATAAAGAGGTGGGCGGGCGTCTACAAGCCTCTGGGCACGGTGAATTGACGGCTTTTCAAGCCCGGTGCGCGAAAATTGTCAGCCCCTGAGGTCGGGGCGGCGGAAGGTGTCAGCCCGAAGCCCGGGCACGGGAGACATCCGGCTTCCGAGCCCCGGCGCGGGGAGCATCCGGGCTCTGCGCCCGGGCGCGCGCCGGTGCGAACAGCGCCACCACCGCCCCCGCCGCAGCGACTCCCGCAGAGACCCACAGCGCGGGTCCGCACCCGTCGACGAAGGACTCCGCCGAGCCATAACCCCCGTACCGCGTGAACACCGCCGCGGCGACGGCGACTCCGAAGACTCCGCCCAGCTCGCGCAGCGCGTTGTTGACGCCGGCCGCGACGCCCGCGTCCCCGGGTGGCACCGACGAGGTCACGGCGTTCGCGACGGTCGGGAAGACCATGGAGATGCCGATGCCCGCGACGATCAGCGGCACAACCAGGCTTCCGTAGCCGACGCCGGGCTCCACCTGCCGGGCCAGCAGCCCGAGGCCGACCGCCTGCAGGACGAGGCCCGTCAGCATGAAGGGCCGGTTCCCGAACCGGTCGGCGAGCGCGCCCGCGAGCGGCGCGACCAGCAGTGGCATGCCGGTCCACACCAGGATCCGGACGCCGGTCTGCAACGGGGACTCGCCCAGGCCGAGTTGGAAGAGCTGCGTGATCATGAAAAGAGAACCGAGCAGCGACATGAAGGTCAGGAACGCCACCCCGTTGGCGGTGGCGAAGCCGCGCCTCCTGAAGTGCGCGAGCGGCAGCATCGGGTAGCGCGCCCGCGACCGCTCCCAGCCGAGGAAGGCCGCCACGAAGACGACGCCGACGCCGAGCGCGCCCAGCACCTCGGCGCTCCCCCAACCCGCCTGCGGAGCGCGCACCGGCGCCCAGGCGAGACCGGTCAGGCCCACGGCCGCCAACAGCAGCCCCACGACGTCGATTTGGGGGCGAGGACCGTAGCTCTCGCGCAGCTTGCGGGCGGCAAGCGGCAGCATCACGAGCCCGGTCGGCACGTTCAGCCAGAAGATCCACTGCCAGGACAGGCCCTCGGTGACAGCGCCGCCGAGCACGGGCCCCGCGGCCACGCCGAGCCCGGTCACCCCGCCCCACACGCCGATGGCCACGCCCCGCTTCTCGGCCGGGAACGCTTCGCTGATCAGGGTCAGCGTGAGCGGCAGCAGGACGGCCGCCCCGGCGCCCTGGGCCACGCGCGCGGCGATGAGCTGCCCCGGACCGCCCGCGAGTGCCGCCAGGGCCGAGGCCAGCGTGAAGACCGCGAGCCCGACGACGTACATGCGCCGCCGCCCGAAGCGGTCGCCGAGCGCCGCGCCGGTCAGGGTGAGGCAGGCGAAGACGAGGTTGTACGCGTTGATCGTCCACTCCAGGTCGGACAGGCTCGCCCCGAAGTCGGCCCGCAGAGCCGGTAGCGCGGTGGCGACGACGACCACGTCGAGGGAGCAGAGCAGTGCCCCCAGTCCGGCCAGTACGACGGTCCACGCGCGGTGCGGCGGCGCGGCACCGGCAGCCGGTGCGCGAACCGGGGCACGCAGGGTGTCAGCCATGACGATTCCTTCCGTGAGGTGGAGAGATCACTCACGGAAGGCAGACCGGGCCCGGTCCTGAAAGGAATCGCGGCGCCCCGGGAAGCCGTCCCAGGAAGGCGAGCAGCAGGTCACGGGGCGGGGCCGACGGTGGCACGGCGACCGGCTCCGCGAAGCGCCCGCCGCGATCCTCGTCCGCGACCACGCACCGTGCCACTTGCAGCAGTTCGACGGCGAGGGCGGAGGGAATCGGCCGCGCCCGACCGCAGGCCTGGGACACGTCCCACCCGTGCACGGCGATCTCCACGGCGCCCACCGCCGTCATCACCCGGGCGTCCAGCGGCCGGTCACCCACGACCACGGTGTCCGTGGGCCCCGCGGCCCAGGCACCGAGCACGGCGCAGGCGCGCCTGCGAAAGCCACAGACGGGATCCGAGGCCGCTTCCCCCAAGGGCCCTTCCGGGAAGGGCCCTTGGGGGAAGAGCCCGATGGGCCTGCCCGTGAGTCCCTCGTAGAGGGCGTCCAGCGAGTCGTCGAGGTGCCCGAGCAGCTCCCCCAGATCCCACTCCGCACAGGGTGTGAGCCGCTCCAGACTCCCGGGCACGACGGCGGAAACGCTTCCCAGGGCGTAGGCGAGCGAACGCTCCAGCAGCTCCCCGGTGTTCACGACAGCACCGCCGGCATCCCGAAGCGTGCGAACAGCCCCGGGCCCAGGAAGACGGTGATGCGCGCGATCGCCGGGTCCTCGGGCGCTCGCCCGACCGCCTCCTCCACCGCCCCCTCGACCGCTCGCCCGACGGTGAGCACCTGCAGGGAGTGGGCCCTGAAGACGCCGTCGGCGCCGCGCAGGTACATGGCCGCGGTCGGCTGCCCGTTCGCGCGCGTGGGAAGCATCCGCAGCCCTCCCCGGATGTGTGCCCGGGTCTCCAGGAACCGCAACACGTCCTTCTTGCCGCTGAACCACTCCAAGTAGGGAGGCATTTCCAGTTCGACACCGTCCTGGAGGAGCCCCAGGAGCGCGTCCATGTCGGCGTGTTCGAAGGCCGCCATGTAGCGGTCGATCAGCTCGCGGTCCCCGGGGACGTCGGACTCGGTCACCAGCTCCTCGTCGGGCGCCATCTCGTCGAGCCGGGCACGCGCGCGTTGGAGGCTGCTCTTGACGGCCGCCGTGGAGGTGCCGAGCAGGGCGGCGACCTCGGGCGCCCGCCAGGCCAGCACATCCCGCAGGATGAGCACGGCCCGCTGCCGCGCCGGCAGGTTCTGCAGCGCGGCGACGAGCGCGAGCCGCAGACTCCCCCGGGCCGCCACCACCGTCGCCGGGTCGACGAGCGCGTCGGGCAGCGGCTGCAACCACGGCACATCCGTCGCAGGGGCCCGCAGAGGCTCCTCAGGCCCGTCCGAGGGCCCGCCGAGCCCAGAGGGCAGCGGACGGCGCACACGGCCCTCCAGAGCCGTCAGACACGTATTCGTGGCGATCCGGTGCAGCCAGGTGCGCAGCGACGCCCGGCCCTCGTACCCCTCGTACGAGCGCCAGGCCCGCAGATAGGTCTCCTGGACGAGGTCCTCGGCGTCGTCGACCGACCCGAGCATGCGGTAGCAGTGGGCGAGCAGCTCCCGCCGGTACGGATCGGTCAGCCGTACGAATTCGTCGCGGTCCGTCGTGGTGGCCATCCCCGCTCCCTTCGTTCACCGGCAGGCACCGGCGGATCGTCCACCGGCACGCACCGATGGATCGTTCACCGGTACAGACCGGCGGAGCGGCGAAAACGAATCGGCCGGTCCCGGAGAAGTTCCGGAACCGGCCGTCGTACACGCGAGACCAGGGGGCCGTGCGGTCTAGAGACCGACCTCGGCCATGAGCATGCCGACCTCGGTGTTCGACAGGCGGCGCAGCCAGCCCGACTTCTGGTCGCCCAGGGTGATCGGGCCGAAGGCCACGCGCACGAGCTTGTCGACCGGGAAGCCGGCCTCGGCGAGCATGCGCCGCACGATGTGCTTGCGGCCCTCGTGGAGGGTCACCTCGACCAGGTAGTTCTTGCCGGTCTGCTCGACGACCCGGAAGTGGTCCGCCTTCGCGTACCCGTCCTCCAGCTGGATGCCGTCCTTGAGCTGCTTGCCCAGGTCGCGCGGGATCGGGCCCACGATGTGCGCGAGGTAGACCTTCTTCACGCCGTACTTGGGGTGGGTCAGGCGGTGGGCCAGCTCACCGTGGTTGGTGAGCAGGATGACGCCCTCGGTCTCGGTGTCGAGCCGGCCGACGTGGAAGAGCCGCGTCTCCCGGTTCGTCACGTAGTCACCGAGGCACTGACGGCCCTCGTTGTCTTCCATGGTCGAGACGACACCGGCGGGCTTGTTCAGCGAGAAGAACTGGTACGACTGCGTCGCGACCGTCAGCCCGTCGACCTTGATCTCGTCCTTCTCCGGGTCGACGCGCAGACCCTGCTCCAGGACGATCTCGCCGTTGACCTCGACCCGGGCCTGCTCGACCAGCTCCTCGCAGGCGCGCCGGGAACCGTAGCCCGCGCGCGCGAGCACCTTCTGCAGGCGCTCGCCCTCCTGCTCGGCGCCCGGGAAGGTCTTGGGCAGCTTGATGTCCTTCTTGCCCGCGTACCGGTCCCGGTTGCGCTCCTCGGCCCGCGTCTCGTACTCGCGGGAACGCGCGGGCTCCGTACGGCCGCCACGCTGCTGACTCTGCTTGGGTCCGCCCTTGGCGCCGCCACGGGCAGCGCTGCCGCGCCCGGACTTCGGGCCGTCCTTGGAGGCGCCGGGGCCCACGTCGTAGCGGCGCTCCTCGGGGCGGGGCTTGCTGGGGCGGCCCTGCCCCTGCTTCTGGTCCCTGCTGTTGCCGGCACCGCGGTAGTTACCGCGCCCACCGCTCTTGCCGCTACCGCTGCTTCGCATCAAAGTTCCGTCTTAGTCGTCTGCGTCGTCTGTCCCCGGAGCGTCAGGTGCGTCCGGATCGAACGACGGAACCCCTTCCTGCGTCTCGGCCTCGATCGCGTCCGCCTCGGGGAGGAAGGGCGCGAGCTCCGGGAGCTCGTCCAGGCCGCGCAGGCCCATTCGCTCCAGGAAGTAGTTCGTCGTCCTGTACAGGATCGCACCTGTTTCGGGTTCCGTGCCCGCCTCCTCGACCAGACCGCGCTGCAACAGGGTGCGCATCACACCGTCACAGTTCACTCCGCGGACCGCCGAGACCCTCGAACGGCTGACCGGCTGGCGGTACGCGACGACCGCGAGCGTCTCCAGAGCCGCCTGCGTGAGCCGGGCCTGCTGCCCGTCCAGGACGAAGCGTTCCACGGCCGCCGCGTACTCGGGCCGCGTGTAGAACCGCCAGCCGCCCGCGATGAGCCGCAGCTCGAAGCCGCGGGCCTGCACGGTGTACTCGTCGGCCAGCTCGCGCAGCGCGTCCGCGATCTGCCGCCGCGGCCGCTCCAGGATCTTCGCCAGATGCTCCTCCGTCGCGGGTTCGTCCACGACCATGAGGACGGCCTCCAGGGCAGGCTTGAGATCGAGGTCGGCGACGGTGCGCAGCCCTGCCGGGATCTCGGTGGTCTCCTCGCTCACGCCTTCTCCTTCTTGGCGTCGTCCTTGGGTTCCTCGGGCGGCCGGTCGAACTCGTCCGTGACGGTCGGCTGCTCGTCCCCGTCCCCGCCCGTCCAGCGCACCATCAGGTCCCCGAGGGCCTCCTCCTGATCCAGCGCGACCGCCTTCTCCCGGTAGAGCTCCAGAAGCGCCAGGAACCGGGCCACGACCGTGAGGGTGTCGTCGGTGTCCTCGACGAGCGCGCGGAAACTTGCCTCCCCGAGCTCCCGCAGCCGCGCCACCACGATCCCGGCTTGCTCCTGCACGCTGACCAGCGGCGCGTGGATGTGGTCGACGTACACCTGCGGCTTGGGTCTGGGCTGCATCGCCTTCACGGCGAGCTTCGCGAACCCCTCGGCCCCGATGCTGATGACCACCTCGGGCAGCAGCTCGGCGTGGTGGGCTTCGAGCCCGACGGTACGGGGGTAGCGGCGGCCCTCTTCCTCCAGCCGCGCGTTGAAGATGTCCGCAATCTGCTTGTACGCGCGGTACTGCAGCAGCCGCGCGAACAGCAGGTCCCGCGCCTCCAGCAGCGCGAGGTCGGCCTCGTCCTCGACCTCGGCGGAGGGCAGCAGCCGTGCGGCCTTGAGATCCAGCAGCGTGGCTGCGACGACGAGAAACTCGGTCGTCTGGTCGAGGTCCCAGTCCGGCCCCATGGCCCTGATGTGCGCCATGAACTCGTCGGTGACCTTGGACAACGCCACTTCGGTGACATCGAGCTTGTGCTTCGAGATCAGCTGAAGCAGCAGGTCGAAGGGCCCCTCGAAGTTCGAGAGCCGCACCTTGAAGACGCCGTCACCGGGCTCTTCGGGCTCTGAAGCGGAGGGTGCCTCAAAAGCGCCGTCGGCGTTGTGGGCAGCCGTCCCGCTGGGCGATGGGGGTTCCCCCTGCTCGAGCGAGGCCGACAGGTCCTGCTCGAACGAAACCGAGAGGTCCTGCTCGAACGGAGCCGAGAGCTCGGGGGAGGGTGGGCCCGACGCCCCACGGTCCGCAGCCGGGGCATCGACCTCGACCAGAGACTCGCCCTCCGCCGCAGGCGGCTCAGGCTCCGCCGCAGGCGCAGCCGCCTCGGGCTCCACCTCCGCAGGAGGCACAACCGGCTCCACCACAGGAGCCGGCACCGCCCCGGGCCCCCGCCCGAGCACACGCCGACGCCCGGCGGAGCCACCGGCGGGGACAGGAACGTCGTTCGAGGTCATAGCCGTCGCAGGCTACCGCTACCGCCCACGCAGCCGTCGTACGAGGATGCTCGCGTCCCCCCGGGACTCAAGATCCGCGAGCACCACGGCAACCGCCTCGCGGACGATCCGCCCACGGTCGACCGCGAGCCCGTGCTCCCCGCGGAGCACCAGCCGGGCGTGCTCGAGATCCATGAGCTCCTCGGCGGACACGTACACCGTGATCTTCTCGTCGTGCCGCTCCCGCCCGCTGGGCCGACGGTTGGCGGCACGCCCCCGCTTGCCGCGGGAGGACTGCCCGGCGGGGGCAGAACCTTCCTGCACCGCCTGACGTCGCCCGGAGCGCTCCTGAGCGGCGCCCCGGCTGCGGGACTCCCCCGCGTCGGACTCGGAGTCGGCAGCGACGTGTTCGTCGCCCTCGCCGTCACCGCCCTGCACGGGCACCGACTGAGGCGCGTCGTCCCCGGCGGCCGCCGCGTCGCTCTCGCCCGCGGGAGCCGGCACCCGTGCCTCGCCGTTGGTCCGGCGTGAGGGCGTGGACGCCTGGAGCGCCATTCCCCCGGTGGTACGGAACAGTTCGTCGGCCCCCGGCAGACTCACTCGGCGTGACACCGGGCGAGCACCTCCCTGGCGAGCTGGCGATAGGCGGCGGCACCGACGGAGTTGGAGGCGTACGTGGTGATCGGTTCACCGGCGACGGTGGTCTCCGGGAAGCGGACGGTCCGGCCGATCACCGTGTGGTAGACGTGATCGTCGAAGGCCTCGACCACGCGCGCGAGCACCTCACGGCTGTGCACCGTGCGGGAGTCGTACATCGTGGCGAGGATGCCGTCGAGCTCCAGCTCGGGGTTGAGCCGCTCCTGGACCTTCTCGATGGTCTCGGTGAGCAGCGCGACACCACGCAACGCGAAGAACTCGCACTCGAGCGGCACGATCACCTTGTGAGCCGCCGTCAGGGCGTTGACGGTGAGCAGGCCGAGCGAGGGCTGACAGTCGATCACGATGTAGTCGTAGTCGGCCATCAGCGGCTTCAGGGCGCGCTGCAGCGTGGACTCACGGGCGACCTCGCTCACCAACTGCACTTCGGCGGCGGACAGGTCGATGTTGCTGGGCAGCAGGTCCATGTTCGGGACCGCTGTCTTCAGGAGCACCTCGTCGGCCGCCATGCCCCGCTCCATGAGCAGGTTGTAGACGGTGAGGTCGAGCTCCATGGGGTTGACGCCGAGACCCACGGACAGCGCGCCCTGCGGGTCGAAGTCGACGAGCAGGACCCGGCGGCCGTACTCCGCGAGCGCGGCACCCAGGTTGATGGTCGACGTGGTCTTGCCCACGCCGCCCTTCTGGTTGCACATCGCGATGATCTTCGCGGGGCCGTGGTCGGTCAGCGGGCCCGGGATCGGGAAGTACGGCAGCGGGCGGCCGGTCGGACCGACGCGCTCACGGCGCTGACGGGCAGCGTCGGGCGCGAGCGTGGCCGCGTACTCCGGATCGGGCTCGTACTCGGCGTCGGGGTCGTAGAAGTGCCCCTCGGGCAGTTCGTCGTAGTCGGCGAAGTGGGTGCGGTTCTCGCCACTTCCGTTGCCGGCCATGGCGTTCACGTGATGGCCATCCATGCTCTGGTGTGCTGTCTGAGTCATCCGGGGACTCTTTTGGGCTGCGAAGGTTCGGACAGCGACGGAGCCGACAGCCTCGAGCCCCGTGGGGCTCTGGCCCCGCGCCGGCATTCCTGGTTGACCACCCCCGGGAGAAAATGTCGACTCATTCACAAGTCGTCTTACCTCCTTGGTGACCAGGAAACTTCTAGATAGGTCAGCGTGGCACCATGCCGACGGTTGGCGACTCTATGGCGTGTCACCGGTCCGCAGCAACACAATCCGCCGGACCCGACCCGATGTGTCGGCAACCGAACACCCCTCTGTCAAGGGCGTAAGGCCGTCGCACGGTAGGTTTCACCGGTGTGCGAATCGGTTGAAGAGTTACGTTCGTGGCGAGTTGAACGAGTGTCGCAAAGTGACCCGACACACATCCGGCCGGACCCTGTCGAGCAAGGTCCGGCCGGGTGTGCTGGGTTGACGACCCGTGTTGACGTATCGCCTTTTACCCGTTGATGACTTAACCGAGCAGGGTCTCCAGCTCGACGTGCTCCAGGCCGAGCGCCTCGGCGACCTCGCGGTAAACCACCTTGCCGTCATGGGTGTTGAGACCCTTGGCGAGCGCGGGGTCACGCCGCAGCGCCTCGACCCAGCCGTTGTTGGCCAGCGACACGATGTAGGGCAGTGTGGCGTTGGTGAGGGCGTTGGTGGAGGTGTTCGGCACGGCGCCCGGCATGTTGGCGACACAGTAGAAGACCGAGTTGTGGACCGTGAAGGTCGGCTCGGCGTGGGTGGTGGGCCGCGAGTCCTCGAAGCAGCCGCCCTGGTCGATCGCGATGTCGACAAGGACACTTCCCGGCTTCATGCGCGACACGAGCTCGTTGGTGACCAGCTTCGGAGCCTTGGCACCCGGGATGAGGACGGCGCCGATGACCAGGTCGGCGTCGAGGACGGCCTTCTCCAGCTCGAAGGAGTTGGACATGACGGCCTTGACCTTCGTGCCGAAGACCTTGTCGGCCTCACGCAGCTTGTTGATGTCGCGGTCGAGCAGGGTCACGTCGAAGCCCATACCGATGGCGATCTGCGCGGCGTTCCAGCCGGAGACGCCGCCACCGATGACCACGGCCTTCGCCGGGACCACGCCCGGGACACCGCCCGGCAGGACACCGCGACCGCCGGCCGCCCGCATCAGGTGGTACGCGCCGACCTGCGGAGCCAGACGACCCGCGACCTCGGACATCGGGGCCAGCAGCGGCAGCGCGCGGTTCGGCAGCTCGACCGTCTCGTAGGCGATCGCCGTGGTGCCGGACTCGAGCAGCGCGTCCGTGCACTCCTTGGAGGCGGCCAGGTGCAGGTAGGTGAAGAGCGTCTGGTCCTTGCGGAGGCGGTGGTACTCCTCCGCGATGGGCTCCTTGACCTTCAGCAGCAGGTCGGCGGTGGCCCAGACCTCGTCGGCGGTGGGAAGGATCTGCGCACCGGCGGAAACGTACTCGTCGTCCGTGATCGAGGAGCCGACGCCGGCGTTCTGCTCGATGAAGACCTGGTGGCCGTAGCGCACCAGCTCGTGCACGCCGGCAGGGGTGATGGCCACCCGGAACTCGTTGTTCTTGACCTCGCGGGGGATACCGACCTTCACGTCGATCACGGTCCTTGGCTCAGGGGATGTGGTGCATTACAAGACATACCCACATGTGCGGGGGCACATCGGGAGACACCGCAGGAGAAGGTGCGGCAGAGCCAGTTTAATGAAGGTGTTCTCTCTGTCTAGCCTTTCATTGCATCAATCTTCTACGGATGTACTGCGGATTTCGTAGGCGTTAGCGCCTTGCTCCCTGACTGAAGCAGTCTCCGGGAGTTCATCACCCAGCATTCGCTCGGCCGCGCCGCGGTGCAGCTTGGCGGCCGCCGGGTCGCCGAGCCGCTCCAGGGTGTCGGCCAGCCTGAGCTGCAGCGCGGCCTGCAGCCGTACGTCGTCGGCGCGGCGCGCCCACTCGACCGCCTCCTGGCAGGTGCGCAGCGATTCCTCGGGCCGTCCCGCGTACTCCTGGACCCGCGCCAGCTCGCTCAACGCCCGGGCCTGGGCGGCCACATCGCCGTTCTTGCGGTGTCCGCTGACGGCGGCGCGCCAGTTGCGCAGCGCCTCGCCGTAGCGGCCCGCGTAGGTGTTCGCGGTGGCGATACGGCCGTACAGACGGGCCGCGTCCACCCGCTCGTCGCGAGCGAGCCGCTGGGCGAGCGCTCTGCCGTACCAGTCGGCGGCCCGGTCGTAGTCCCCCAGCTCCTGGTGGGCGCCGCCTACGGATTCCATCGCGCGACCGGTCGCATACGGGTCATTTGCTTCGCGCCCGGCGTCCAGGGCGGCCCGGTAGCGGGCCAGCGCCTCGGTCGTACGGCCGGTCTGCGCGTCCAGGTCGGCGAGGTTCAGCAGGGCCGCGGCCTTCTCGCGGGGCAGGTTCCGGCGCTCGGCGACGTCCAGGACGAGCCGGTGGATGCCGTACAGCTCGGGCGCCGCCGCCCGCGTACCGACGTGCGCGACCATCGCCCTCACCAGCGCGGCCATGAGCCGGCGGGCCAGCGTGTCCAGCTCTCCGTCGGCGACCGCGAGCCGGGCGGAGGCCAGCAGTGCGGGCTGCCGGATGCGCAGCCAGTCGGCGGCGGTCCGGGGATTCGGGAACCGCAGGGCGCGCGGCATGCCGGCGAGCTTCTCGCGGGCGGGCGAGCTGTCGGTCTCGGTGATGGCGCGGCAGGACACCAGCAGCCGCACGGTCCGCTCCAGCATGCGGGCGCGGGCGAGCTGCAGCTCGGCCGGGCGGTCGTGGGTGTCGGCGAGCGCGCGCAGCAGCGGCTGCAGACAGCCGGGCACCTCGTACTGGGGCAGCGGCGACTCGATGGCCCGGATCAGGCCGAGCGCGGCGAAGTCGTCCAGCGTGGTGTGGGCGGTGCCCACCGAGCACCCGGCCAGCGCCGACGCGGTGTGCGGGTCGACGAGGCCGGCGGGGGCCAGCGAGAGCAGTCGCAGTATCCGCGCAGCGGTGCTCGGCAGTGAGGCGTAGCCGAGCCGGAGGAGACGGGTCAGCGGCGAGCCCTCCTCACCGTCGCTGCGCAGATGTTTGGCCAGGTCGGCGACGGCCGACTGCGGGCGGGCCGCGAGCCAGCCGCCGGCGAGGACCAGGGCGGCGGGCTGGCCCGCGCACAGTTCCACCAGGCCCTCGGCGGCGAGCGGGTCGACGGTGATGCGCACCGAGCCGGTGAAGCGGTCGAGGAGCTCCAGGGCGGACTTGGTGTCCAGACCGCCCAGGGTGCAGGGGCGGACGTCCGTGATGCCGGTGAGGGGTCCGCCCGAGACGGCGACGACCAGGCACTGCGGGGTGTCGGGCAGCAACGCGTCGACCTGCTCGGCGTCGGCCGCGTCGTCGAGCAGGAGCAGCACGCGACGGGTGGCGAGGGCCTCGCGCACCGCCTCGCTCAGGTCGTCGGCGGTGGCCCCGGGCGGTGTGGGCCGCTCCAGGGCGCAGAGGAGCTCCCGTGCGGTGCGCTCGGTGGGCACCCGGGTGCCGTCGGGCTCGGTGAGCCGGGCGCGCAGCACACCGTCGGGGTAACTCTCGGCAACCTGCCGTACCAGCTCCTCGGCGAGCGCGGTGCGGCCCGAACCGGGCTTGCCCGCGATGAGCAGCACGCGCGCGCGTGGCGCCTTCCTGCCGGAGAGGGTGTCCAGGCCCGCGCGCTCGATGTCGGCCCTGAGTTCCTTCAACTCTCTTGTACGGCCGAGGAACTGACCCTCCGTGGGAGCGGACCCGGCAGCCGGGCGCTGTCCCTTGGCCGACACCTTCGTGCCGCCGTTGTCCACCGCCTGATCCGTCACGGGCCACACTCCCGTCCCACTGCACGCTGGGGCCCGCCGGGACTCCGGTTCGGGCGTTTCCAGAGCCTAGTTCACGCTCTGCGACGATCTGGGAGGAGCGCGGCGGACACGTCCCCCGATCGGATCAGGCGATCGTAGGACTGACGGCGTCGGGGTGGTGTCGGAGGTGGGTCAGACCTCGAAGGGCCGCGCCGGCCACGGCGCCTCCGCCGGGCGCAGCGCGTCGAGGCCGTCGCCGTGCCGCGCGGCGACCAGGGAGAGGACACCGACGACAAGGCAGTTGTTGTGCAGGTCACCGGCGAGCACGCCGCGTACGAGTTCGTCGACGGAAACCCGGGCCAGCTCCATGTCGGCCTCTTCGTCCTCGACCTCGAAGCGCTGTCCCTCGGCCTCGGAGAGGTCACGGGCGAGGAAGATGCGCACGGCCTCGTCACAGCCGCCGGGCGTCGTGAAGACGTCGGTCAGCACGCGCCAGTCCTCGGCCTTGACGTGCGCCTCTTCGTAGAGCTCGCGCTGGGCGGCGTGCAGCGGGTTCTCGCCCGGGATGTCGAGGAGGCCCGCGGGGATCTCCCAGAGCTTGTGGCGTACCGGGTGGCGGTACTGGCGGATGACCAGCACACGGCCCTCGTCGTCCAGGGCGAGGACGGCCACGGAACCGGGGTGGACCTGGTAGTCGCGGCGGACGACCGATCCGTCGGGCATGACCACGTCGTCGGTGCGCACGGAGGTCTTGTTGCCCTTGAAGGGGGTCTCGGTCGCCCGGACCTCCCACTCCTCGGCGGTGTCCTTGAGCGTCATGGCCTGTCCTTCCCACACGTACAAAAGAGCCGGTCACGGCCGAAAGAAATCGGCCACAGCGGGGCCGCGACGGAGACCGGGGCGCGCACCTCGAAAGACACGCACCCCGGCCACCGTACAACCCTTGTGCTACTTGCCCGTCTTGCGCTCCACCGCGGCCTTGACCAGGCCGGCGAAGAGCGGGTGCGGGCGGGTCGGGCGGGAGCGCAGCTCGGGGTGCGCCTGGGTCGCGACCAGGTAGGGGTGGACGTCGCGCGCGTACTCGACGTACTCGACGAGCTTGCCGTCCGGGGAGGTGCCGGAGAACTGCAGACCGGCCTTCTTCTCCAGCTCGGCACGGTAGGCGTTGTTCACCTCGTAGCGGTGCCGGTGGCGCTCCTCGACGTACTCTTTGCCGTCGTACACCTCGCGCACGATCGAACCGTCGGCAAGCTTGGCCGGATACATACCCAGGCGCATGGTGCCGCCCATGTCGCCCTCGCCCGCCACGATGTCGAGCTGTTCGGCCATGGTGGAGATGACCGGGTGGGCGGTGGCGGAGTCGAACTCGGTGGAGTTGGCGTCCGGGATGTCGGCCAGGTTGCGAGCGGCCTCGATCACGATGCACTGCAGGCCGAGGCAGAGGCCGAGCAGCGGGATCCTGTTCTCGCGGGCGTACTGGATCGCGCCGACCTTGCCGGAGACACCGCGGTCGCCGAAGCCGCCGGGGATGCAGATCGCGTCGACGTCTCCGAGCTGCTTGGCGGCGCCCGCCGGGGTCTTGCAGTCGTCCGAGGTGACCCACTTGATCTTCACGCGGGCCTTGTTGGCGAAGCCGCCGGCGCGCAGGGCCTCGGTCACGGACAGGTAGGCGTCGGGCAGGTCGATGTACTTGCCGACGAGCGCCAGGTTGATCTCGTGGATCGGGTTGTGGACGCGGTCGAGCAGGTCGTCCCAGGTCGTCCAGTCCACGTCACGGAAGGGCAGGTCCAGCTTGCGCACGACGTACGCGTCGAGACCCTCGGTGTGCAGGACCTTCGGGATGTCGTAGATCGACTTGGCGTCGATGGCCGCGACCACGGCCGCCTCGTCGACGTCACACATCAGCGAGATCTTGCGCTTGATCGCGGTGGGCACCTCGCGGTCGGCGCGCAGCACGATCGCGTCGGGCTGAATACCGATGTTGCGCAGCGCCGCAACCGAGTGCTGCGTCGGCTTCGTCTTCAGCTCCCCGGACGGGCCGATGTACGGGAGGAGCGAGATGTGCACGACGAACACGTTGTCGCGGCCGACCTCGTGACGGACCTGGCGGACCGTCTCCAGGAACGGCAGGGACTCGATGTCGCCGACCGTGCCGCCGACCTCGGTGATGACGACGTCGACGTCATCGGTGGCCATGCGACGGATGCGGTGCTTGATCTCGTTGGTGATGTGCGGGATGACCTGCACGGTGTCGCCCAGGTACTCGCCGCGGCGCTCCTTGGCGATGACCGTGGAGTACACCTGGCCGGTGGTGACGTTGGCCGAGCCGTCCAGGTCCACGTCGAGGAAGCGCTCGTAGTGACCGATGTCCAGGTCCGTCTCGGCGCCGTCGTTGGTGACGAACACCTCACCGTGCTGGAACGGGTTCATGGTGCCCGGGTCGACGTTCAGGTACGGGTCGAGCTTCTGCATCGTGACCCGCAGACCCCGCGCCTTGAGCAGCGCGCCCAGGCTGGAGGCGGTCAGACCCTTGCCGAGGGAGGAGGCGACACCCCCGGTGACGAAGATGTGCTTGGTCGTCGTGGATTTGGGCGGCATGGCCAAGAGGGGGCTCCCGTGGTCGCGGTCTGGGGTGCGTACCGGCGTGTGGTCCGGAGATTTCCGGAGGTGCCGTCGCTGCGGTTCGGGGGTTTCTTGCCCACCGGTCCACGGGCTACCAGGGTATCAGCGACGGGACGAGACCGCTTCCGGCCACGCTCCGCACACAGGTCGGCACAGACCCCACACGGCGCTCACTCGATCGGCCCACCCAGGTTGCCGGGAGCGGCACGCGGATCTTCCACGTGCGTCGTATCCTGCTCGGACACTCGCTGCCGAGCCCGGCCGGCACACGGCACCATCCCCGCCCGTACCCCGGAACAACGAGAGCTCGTCAGTTCGTTTCGAAACGACAATCGCGACGACAATCGAACCGACAATTGACGTTTCGCAGCGACACATGACCATCGTTCCGCACAACTGACGTTCCCCATCAACCGACGTTCCGCATTAACAACGTTCCCTGACCGCAGAGCGACCGCCCCCCGGGGGCGACGTGGCCGTTCGACTGGAGATGCACGTGGCCGGGCGCATCGAGGATTACGCACTCATCGGAGACATGCAGACAGCTGCGCTGGTCTGCAGGGACGGCACAGTCGACTGGCTGTGCCTGCCCCGCTTCGACTCCCATGCCATCTTCGCTGGGCTGCTCGGCACGGAGGAACACGGGTTCTGGCGGCTCGGCCCCGCGCACTCGGCCGATGCCGAACCGCCGACGGCGGCGCGCCGCAGGTACCGCGGCGACTCGCTGATCCTCGAATCCGAGTGGGACACCCCGCGCGGCACGGTCCGGGTGACCGATTTCATGCCCCCGCGCGACGGCGCGCCGCAGCTGATCCGCATCGTCGAGGGCGTCACCGGCCGGGTGCCGATGCGCTCCGCGCTGCGCATGCGTTTCTCGTACGGCCGCGTGGTCCCGTGGGTGCACAAACACGAGGGTCGGACGGTCGCTGTCGCCGGGCCCGACTCGGTGTGGTTCGACACCGCCTGCGAGACCTACGGCAAGGCGCTGACCACGTACGCCGACTTCACGGTGGCGCCGGGTGACCGGCTCGCCTTCACCATCTCGTGGGAGCCCTCGCACAAGGAGCCGCCCGCGCTGCCCGAGCCGGAGCAGTCCTTGGAGGCCACCGAGGACTTCTGGCGCGAGTGGGTCGAGCAGTGCACGTACCACGGCCCCTACCGCGAGGCCGTCGTCCGCTCGCTGATCACGCTGAAGGCCCTGACGTACGCGCCCACGGGCGGCATCGTCGCCGCCCCGACGACCTCCCTCCCGGAGGAGATCGGCGGCGTACGCAACTGGGACTACCGCTACACATGGCTGCGCGACGCGGCGATCACTCTCTCCTCGCTGCTGCGCACCGGCTACCGCGAGGAGGCCCGCGCCTGGCGCGAATGGCTGCTGCGCGCCGTCGCGGGCGACCCGGAGAACCTGCAGATCATGTACGGCATCGCGGGCGAACGGGAGTTGGGCGAGGCGGAGCTCGACTGGCTCCCCGGATACGAGGCTTCGACCCCCGTACGCGTCGGGAACGGCGCCGCGCACCAGCTCCAGCTGGATGTGTACGGCGAGGTCACCGAGGCCCTGCACCTCGCCCACATGACGGGGCTGTCGCGCAACGACTACGCCTCGCTCCTCCAGTTGAAGCTGATCCGCTACCTGGAGGACCACTGGGACCAGCCGGACGAGGGCATCTGGGAAGTCCGCGGCCCGCGCCGCCACTTCGTGCACTCCAAGGTGATGGCCTGGGTCGCCGTCGACCGCACGATCAAGCTCATCGAGTCCGGTGACGCGGACGGCCCGCTGGAGAAGTGGCGCGAACTGCGCGACGACATCCACCGGGACGTGTGCGAGAAGGGCTACGACAAGGAGCGCAACACGTTCACGCAGTCGTACGGCTCCAAGGAGTTGGACGCCTCGCTGCTTCTCATCCCGCAGATGGGCTTCCTGCCGCCGGACGACAAGCGCGTGATCGGCACCATCGAGGCGATCCAGCGCGAGCTGTCCACGACGGACGGCTTCATTCTGCGCTACCCGACCGCCGGTGAACACGCGGGCGTGGACGGTCTGGAGGGCGACGAGGGTGCCTTCCTGGCGTGCTCGTTCTGGATGGCGGACGACCTCGCGATGATCGGCCGCGTGGACGAGGCCCGCAAGCTGTTCGAGAAGCTGTTGGCGCTGCGCAACGACCTCGGTCTGCTGGCCGAGGAGTGGGACCCTCGGCTGCAGCGCCAGGTGGGGAACTTCCCGCAGGCGTTCAGCCACGTGCCCTTGATCGACACGGCACTGAGGCTGACGGCGAGCGGCGCGTACGGCGGCTGACGGCGAGCGGTGGTTCCCCGCGCCCTTGAGGGGCGTGGGGAGCTGCGCGTCCAGCCACGGACGGCCACGGCGTCGCACGACGTCCGCCCAGGAGACCGCCTACGCTGAAAACAGGTCCTGTCCCCTGCTGAAAGGGGGCGGCTGCCATGGCTCCCTTTTCGAAGGCGGGTGCGGCGCTGACCGCGCTCCGCGCGGATCTGTCCGGCGATGTGTTCGCCCCGGACGACCCCGGGTACGACGAGGCCCGGAAGATCTTCAACGCGATGATCGACCGGCGCCCGGCCGTGATCGCGCAGTGCGAGGACGAGACCGATGTGGTCCGTTCGGTGCGCTTCGCGCGCGATCTGGACCTGAAGATCGCGGTGCGCGGCGGCGGCCACAGTGTGTCGGGGATGTCGCTCAACGACAACGGCCTGGTGGTCGACCTGCGCCGGATGCACACGGTGACGGTGCACCCCGGTTCCGAGGCGGTACGGATCGAGGGCGGCGCCCTCATGAGCCACCTCGACCACGCCACCCAGCCCTACGGCCTGGCGACCACCGGCGGCCGCGTCTCGACCACCGGCGTCGGCGGCTTCGTACTCGGCGGAGGAAACGGCTGGCTCGACCGGACCTTCGGTCTCGCCGTCGACAACCTGCTCGGCGTCGAACTGGTGACGGCCGACGGCTCGACGGTTCTGGCCACCGACCGTGAGAACCCCGAGCTGTTCTGGGCGCTGCACGGCGGCGGCGGGAACTTCGGCGTCGCGACCGCGCTGACCCTGAAGCTGCACCCGCTCCCCGAACTCTCGATCGCCCTGCTGATGTACCGGCCGGATGCCGGCCCGGACGTGCTGCGCATCTACCGCGAGGTCATCGAGAACGGTCCGTCGGAGGTGAGCGGCGCCGTCATGTATACGACAGGCCCGCCCGAAGAATTCGTCCCGGAGCACATGGTCGGCAAGCGGCTGATCGCCGCTCTCCTCACGTATGTCGGCGGCGAGGAGGACCTGCGCAAACTCGCCCAGGCACTGGTGGCGCTGCCGCACGAGGCCGAGATCCTCACCGCCATTCCCTACCCCGACCTCCAGTGCATGCTCGACAACCCGCCCGGTATGCGGAACTACTGGTCGGCGGAGTTTCTGACCGGCCTGCCCGACGACCTCGTGGACGTCTTCTGCGCCCTCGGCGAGTCCGTGCCCGTGCCCACGGGAACCCAGCACGTGCTGTTCCCCGAAGGCGGCGCGATCGCCTCGGGCCCGGCCCGCTTCCCGGTGCCCTACCGGGACGCGCCCTGGGGCGTGCACCCCTTCGGGATCTGGGAGGACCCGGCCGACGACGAGCGCTGCATCCGGTGGGTAGAGAGGGTCCGCGCCGAAGTCCGGCCCTGGCGCACCGGCGCGGTGTACCTCAACTTCATCGGAGACGAAGGTGGCGACCGGATCGTGGCCGGCCTCGGCGCCGAGAACCTCCGGCGCCTGTCCGCCGTGAAGGCCGCATACGACCCGGACAACGTCTTCCGCTTCAACCACAACATCAGGCCGGCCTGAATCGCCGCGCGGTCACCGATCAGACGGCCGGCACAGCCATCCCCCTCCAAGCCTGCCGGTTCAACGAAATCCGAAGGTCATTCGCGGTTTCCTTGCGGATACGACAGCGCGCCGGGATGGTGATGCACGCCACAACAGACATGAGGGGCGCGCAATTTTGGCGTCGCGGGGACTCATTGTCGCGCACATGCCGCCCGCGTCGGCTCCCGTAAACCGGTCGGATATGTCCCCGCAGCGCGACCGCGGGTAGCGTCCGCTGCATGGACAGCCGTATGGACAGCCGTTACGACACCCAGGGCGCCGGAATCACCGTGCAGCGGGCGCTGGAACTGCCCGGGCTGCGTAGTGGGCTGCCGGAGATCCTCGCGGGGGCCGACCGACTGCAGCGCACCGTGCGCTGGGTGCACGCGGGCGAGGTCCCGAACATCGCCTCGCTGCTCAAAGGCGGCGAACTCCTGCTGACCACGGGCTACGGCCTCGGCACCCGCCCGGCCGAACAGCGCGTCTTCGTCCGCACCCTCGCCGAACGAGGCATCGCGGCGCTCGTCGTGGAGCTCGGGCCGCGCTTCACCCGGCTGCCCGCGGCCCTCGTGGAGACGGCACGCAGCGCCGGCCTCCCGCTGGTCCAGCTGCACCGCGAGGTGCCCTTCGTGACGGTCACGGAGGAGATCCACACCGAGATCGTCAACGGTCACTACGCGCTGCTCCAGCAGGCCGAGGAGGTGCACCGACGATGTACCGAAGCCCTCCTCGGCGGCGGCGGAGTCCCCCAAGTCCTCGGCATCCTCGCGGACTTCAGCAGTAATCCCGTCTTCCTCGAGACGGCGGAGGGCCAGCTCCTGTACGCCGCCGGGGCCGGCTCCGCCGGCGCCGATCCGCTCCAGGTGTGGGAGGGACTGCGCGGCCAGCACAAGGAGCAGCCGCCCGCCGGAACGACCCTCGTGGACGTGCCCGGCGGCGGCCCCGGCACGGGCTCGGTACGGGCCCGGCTGGTCCTCCTGCCCGTCAGCTCCCCCGTGGCACCGGTGCACCGGATCGCCGCCGAGCGGGCCGCGGGCATCCTGGCCGTCGTCCTCATGCAGGCCCGACAGGAGGAGGAGCTCGCGGCGCGCGGGCGCGGCGACTTCCTCACCGACCTCGCGGAGGGCCGCATCGAGGCCGAGGACGCGCCCGCGCAGGCCCGCGTGCTCGGCTTCAAACCCGGCAGCAGCCCGCTCATGCCGGTTGTCATGCGGCTCGCCGACGGCCTGTCCCCCGGCGGCGGCTGGGCGGTCCTGGCCCGCGCGGTCGCCGAGGAGCTGGCCTCCGTGGGAGTCCCGGTCCTTCTGGGCGTACGTCCGGTCGAGGGCCGTGTCCCGCTGCTTCTGGGCCTGCGCTCGGAGTCCGAACGCGCGGCCGTGGCGGACCGGGTCGCGGCGGCGCTGCGGGCGGGCGTGGAGCGCGCGGGCATGCAACGGCCCGGCGCGCAGCCGCCGGTGGTGGTGGTCGGGGTCGCCGGCGGCTGGGCGGCCGCCTCGGCGGGCCTGCGGCACGCGGCGGAGACGGCGACGGCGGCACAGGGCCTCTCGGACCGCCCGTGGTACGACGCACGCCGCCTGGACATCGACCTGCTCCTGTGGCGCCTTCGCGACCACCCGGACCTGGCAGCCTTCGTGGACCGCGCGATCGGCCCCCTCCGCGACCACGACAGCCGCTCCAAGCCGCCGCTGCTGCCCACCCTGGAGACGTACTTGGCCCATGCGGGCCGCAAGGCGGAGACGGCCCGCGAGCTGCACCTGAACCGGCAGACCCTCTACAACCGCCTTGCCCGGATCGGGGAATTGCTGGGCACGGACCTGGACGACCCCCAGACGGTCCTGGCGTTGAGCCTGGCGTTGCGGGCGCGCCGACATGTCCTCTAGCCCGGACGTCCCCTAGCCAAGGGGCCTGGGTTGGGTCAACTCGTCATAGACGCTGAGTACTTGAGCCACGGTCTCGTCCTCGGTGGGCCAGGTGGCGGCCTGTCGGGCGCCCTTCTCCTTGAAGAGCTCCCGGCGTCCGGGGTCGCCGAGGAGGCCCACGACTGCGTCGGCGAGCGCCTGCGCGTCACCGTACGGGACGAGTTCGGCAGCGTCGCCGACCAGTTCGGGAATGCCGCCGACCGCGGTCGCGACGAGCGGCACGCGCGCGTGGAGGGCCTCTTGCGCGAGTACGGAGCGGGATTCCCAACTGCTGGTCAGCAGCGCCAGATCGGCGGCCGCGAGGAGCTCCGTGATGTCCTCGCGCCGGCCGATCAGCCGGACGGGCAGCCCTTCGTCCTCGATACGGCGCTGCAGAACCGTCCGCAGCGGCCCCTCCCCCGCGATCACGAGCAGCGGCAGCGGATCGAGGCGACGCCAGGCGCGGGCGGCGTCCAGCAGAGTGTCGTAACCACGATGCCGTTCGAGCGAGCCGACGGCCATGAGCAACGGCCGGTCGGTGGCACCGAGTTCGGCCCGCGCCTTGGGCCGCAGCCGGTCGGGGTCGCCTTGCTCGACGGGCATACGCGGCGCGGGGAAGGCGACGGCGGCGAGCCGTGCGTCGCGCGCTCCCCTGCTGCGGGCGCGGTCCACGAGGTCGGACGAGGTCCCCAGCACCACGGCGGCGGCCCGGGCCACCCGCCGCTCGAGGAGCCGCAGCAGATGGGCCCGAGCCCCCTCCGCGTGCGCGCGCGTGTGCCAGGTGACGACGAGCGGCACGCGCCGCCCGCTCAGCGCGAGCGCGGCCCGCAGCGCCGCGTGCAGCCCGTGCGCGTGCACCAGGTCGGCGTCCGTGCAGGCCGTCCGCAGCGCGGCCACGGAGGCCGGGTCGCTGCTGCGCGGCACCGGAACGTGCTGCGCGCCCACACCGGTGAACCCATACGCACGATCGGCCTCGGCGGGAGCGCACACGGTGACCCGCACCCCCCGGGCGACGAGCCCGGAGGCCAGCGACCGCACATGCGCGCTACTGCCCGCGCTCCCACCGCCGAGCACCTGCACGGTGCGCAGCGGCGACTGGCCGTGCGGTGAGTGGCTGCTCACGTGGCTCACGTGGCCGGGGCTCCTGGTTCGGCGTCGGACGGTCACGAAGAACGTACAGAAGGATCGCGCAGAGGGGGGTGTGCCGCACGTCGTGCTCCGCGTACTACGCCAAGGATGCCAGGCCGCACGGGTGTTCCGGGACCGCCGCCGGACGACGGTCGCGACGACTTGGGCAACTCGCCGGAGGTAGTCACTCACACGAGTGAGAAGTGCGGGGGATTTGGGTGGGTTTGGGCGTTGAGGGTTGGCTGTTGAAGGGCGCTGCGGTGCTGGGAAGTCGTCGAAAGACGTTGGGGGTGGTCGGTGGGCTCGCAGTGAAGCGAGGGGGTGTGGGTCGCGGGGGGGGCGCGTACTCGCCGTCATCAGCGCGCCGGGGCGCGCCGAGCGGTGGGCGACGCGTAGTGGCAACTGTCCGTCCTGGTGGGCGGGCCGGCCGGGGCGGGACGGAGCGAGGCACCATGCGCTCAGAGGCGCCGCCTGCGCGGGCGGGGGCACGTGCGGAGCCCGGGGCACGTGCCGAGCCCAGGGAATCGTGCGAGCCCAGGGTTCCGCACAGAGCGCGGCGCTACATACCGAGCATTCGGCCTCGTTCAAGGTACGCAGGCCGTACAGGGCACTCGGCTGGTGCAGCCAGTGCGGAGAGCCGGAACCACGCACCGAGCCTGGAGCCAGCAATCGTTGCCGGGCTCCATTCGCTTATTGTCCGACGGTGAGTGCCCAGTGAACGCTGGACGGAGCGGTAACGTTCACCGTGCCCTGTTCGCGGGAGCGCTTCAGGCCCAGTTGGTTGAAGGTGCTGCTGACCTCTCCGCCCACGCATTCAAGGGGAAAGCTCAACCCGACCGGTTGCACGGAGACGGTCAGTTTTCCCTGGCCTTCGCAATTCACGAGGACCGAGAGTGCCCCGGCCTTGATTCCGCCCCGGATCTCCAGTTCTCGGTTGCCGCTGGCGTTCGCGGCCTGTGCTACGACCTTGCCGTCTGGAAGCACTGGCGCCTTGGTGACGGTCTCTCCGGGAACGTGCTCGGCACGGCCAGGCGACCCCGTGGGCGACGATGCAGAACGAGACGAGGGCGTGTGGGCAGGGGGCGAGGCGTCGTCCTGGCCACTGGTGCAGCCAGCCAGCACCACTACTGCTGCCAGCCCTCCGGCCGCCGTGAGTACCCTCAGTTTTCCCACAGGTACCAGCCGACCCGGTAGGGGGAGTAGCTGACTACGGTGTGCTTCGGAGTGGACGTGCAATTGGCGTGGACTATCCAGCTCTGGCCTGTGTGCTTGAGCCGCCAGACGCCGTACCTGGCGTGGGTGGTCTTGTGTGACGGCGTGTCTACGGAGATCGAGTTGCCGAGTTTGGCCGTGAGCGACAATGACAGATTGATGTTGAACTTGGCCTCGATCTTGGCGATCATGGTGTTGATCGAGGTATCCAATTCACCACTGACGCCGACGGTTACCGAGCCCGTCACCTCCGACGTGAAGGTCGACCTGGCGGTCCTGGAAGTGCCGTTGTAGTTCGCGTTCGTGGGCCCTACACCGCTGTGGTACTTGTTGCCCTGAGATGTGGGTTTGTAGATAAACGTAGTCGGGCTACAGTCCGGGCGGTTGGGCGAGTTGCCCGGGGACGGAGACTCTTCCGCTGGCTCGGTGACCGCTTCCTCGGGGACTTCGGTGACGTTTTCCTCGGGTTCCTCGGGCGGCGCGGTGTTGATGACCGTGTCATCGGCCGGTGCAGAGGCCGAGGGTGAAGGAGTCGTTCTCTCGTCTGCCGCCAGCGCGGGACTGGTCAAGGCCGCACAGAGCAGCAGCGCGGTAGAGGAGAGAAAGACGGTGCGACGTGCAGATATGTCCACAAGACACCTATCCGGTGGGGACTGCCCTCGTGGCAGTTCGGATACGTTGACCGTATGTCAGGGTCATGTCGGTAGCGAAGATTCCGCTGATCTTCTGAGGTGGAGTTGAGGTAGACGACACCAATTCTCGGATTTTCCAAACACTTTGATCGCGCTGCGGTTTGGCGCCCGAGTCATTTCGTCCGTTGCCTCTGTCTTGATTCAGCCCGCTGCCGTAGGTCACTACTCATTGCTTTCAGTCCTTCAGGAGTGGGCTCAGCCAGGACTCGTATTCGTCCCCCTCGACTCGGTACGGTCATGGGCGTGTCCGGCGTGCGTCGGGTTGGTCACCCACGGGCGTGCGCCGGTTGACCGCGCGTGACCTGGGGAGCTGGTAGGGGCATGGCGGTTGACGCTGCTTGATTGGAGGAGGGGTTCACGTCGGCGAGGGCTTCGCGGGTCATGGGTGCCGGTGCCGGGCTGCGGGGCTCGATGACAGGGCGCCGGCACATCGCCGGTTGGCGAACACGATCCGCTTCGGGACTCGCGGCCCTGGTAGCTGCTGCTCGTCGCCTTGGTCCAGGGGCGCGGTTAAGGAGGCCACGTTGGGGTTCGCCGCGTGCCCGCTGACATCACCGTCCCGCAGAGCCCCCAGGTGTGCCCGGAACCCACGCCGGGGGTCATCCACGCCCACGGCATCGTCGTACGCGCCACACACGCCGGCGGCCACAACCGCGAACCCGGCGGCAGGCCGGACCCGCGCGGCCCCGAGCGCCGCGCCGAGGGCCGCCGCGGGGCCCGCGTACAGCTCGACGGTGCGCCCGGCGAAGTTCTTGCGCTCCCAACGGGTGGGCCCGCCCGGCGCCTTGGAACGCAGGGCGGCGATTCCCGCTCGGGTGGCCGCCGCAGCCGTGCTGAAAGTGGCGCCCCGACCCACAAAGATGCTCATACCGGAACCCTAAAGGCCCGCAGAGCGGGCCGGATGCGGGAACAGCGGAGCGGTCGAGAGGGGTGAGCGGGCGGGAAACGCGCCGCAGACCGGCGGAGACCTGGACCGCACAACGGTCCAAGCCACACCGCACAACGGTCCAAGCTCCGGCGCAGAGCGGCGAAGAAGATGGCCCGCCGACGGCTACCCGTCGGCCCGAGCGGTGGCCAACAACTCCTCCGCATGCGCCCGAGCAGTCTCCGAGTCCTCCTGCCCCGCAAGCATCCGGGACAGCTCACGGATCCGGTCCTCGCCCTGAAGGACCTTGACCCCGGACCGGGTCACCGACCCGTCGTTGGTCTTCTCGACGAGCAACTGCCGGTCGGCGAACGCGGCCACCTGCGGCAGATGCGTCACCACGACCACCTGCGCGGTCTTCGCGAGCCGCGCCAACCGCCGCCCGATCTCGACCGCTGCCTTGCCGCCGACCCCCGCGTCGACCTCGTCGAACAAGTACGTCGGCACAGGATCCGTACCTGCGAACACGACCTCCACCGCGAGCATCACGCGCGACAGCTCACCGCCCGAGGCCCCCTTGGCGATCGGCCGCGGCGGCGCTCCGGGATGCGGGGCGAGCAGCAGCTCGACCTCGTCGACGCCGGCGGGCCCGTACGCGACCGTGCGCCCGCCGACCTCCACGCCCTCGGGGTCGTCGGTCTGCCGGATCTCGAACGACACGCGCGCGTGCGGCATGGCGAGCGAGGCCAGCTCGGCGGTCACGGCGGCGGCGAACCGCTCGGCGGCCTCCGTACGAGCATCCGTCAACGCCTGGGCGAGCCCGCCCAGTTCGGTCCGCAGCGCGTCCCGCTCGGCGGTCAGCTCGTCGATCCGCTCGTCGTCGCCGTCGAGCTCGGTGAGCCGCGCGGCGCCCTGCTCGGCCCAGGCCAGTACGGCGTCGATGTCCTCGCCGTACTTCCGGGTCAGCTGGGTGAGCGAGGCCCGGCGCTCCTCGACCGCCGCGAGCCGCAGGGGATCGGCGTCGAGGTCGTCGGCGTACCCCGCCAGTTCGCCCGCCACGTCGCCCAGCAGAATGCCGATCTCCCCGATCCGCCCGGACAGCGCGGCCAATGCGGAGTCGTGCGACCGTACGGCCTCCAGAGCCCGGTGCGCCCCCGCGACGAGCGTGGTGGCGTCGATGCCCTCCGGGTCCTCGGGATTGCCCGCGAGCGCGGCGTGCGCGGCCGTGGCGGCCGACGCGAGCGCCTCGGCGTGGCCGAGGCGCTCGGCCTCGGCGGCCAGCTCCACGTCCTCGCCCGCCCGCGGCTCGACCGCCGCGATCTCGTCGAGCCCGAAGCGCAGCATGTCGGCTTCCTGGGCCCGCTCACGCGCGCGTGTGGTGATCTCGTCCAGCTCGGCCGAGATGGCACGCAGCCGCCGGTAGGCGCCCGCGTACTTGGCGAGCGGCACGGCGACCGCGTCGCCCGCGTACCGGTCGAGCGCCTGCCGTTGCCGGGACAGCTTGAGCAGTCCCTGCTGGTCGGTCTGCCCGTGCACGGCGACAAGCTCGTCGGCGAGCTCGGCGAGCACACCCACCGGCACGGAACGCCCGCCCAGGTGCGCCCGCGACCGTCCCTCGGCCGAAACGGTACGGCTGATCAGCAGCGCCCCGTCGTCGAGCTCGGCCCCGGCCTCCTCGGCCCGTACGACGGCCGTCCCGCCCGTGGGTACGGCGATCCGCCCCTCCACGACGGCGTTCTTGGCGCCGATCCGTACGAGGGCCGGGTCCGCGCGCCCGCCCAGCAGCAGCCCGAGGCTGGTGACCACCATCGTCTTGCCCGCACCGGTCTCACCGGTCACGGCGGTGAAGCCGGGCGACAGCTCGACGACCGCGTCGTCGATGACTCCGAGCGACCGTATCCGCATCTCCTCCAACACGGACACGACCTTACGAGGTCGGGACCCGGGTGTGCGACGGGCCCCGCCCCGCCGCCGCGAAGGCGCAGGTGACAAGGCCCCACAAAGAGGCCGTTGTCACCCGCGGGAGTGGGCTGCCGTACAAGCCGTCGTACGTCTAATGCGGCGCCCCGCGCCACCCGGAAACCGGCAGGGCGAACTTCGCCACCAAACGATCGGTGAACGACGCATGGTGCAGCCGGGCCAGCCGAACCGGCACAGCCCCCCGCCGCACCTCCACCCGCGCTCCCGGCGGCAGCTCCACGGTCCGCCGCCCGTCGCACCACAGCACGCCCGGCGGGATGTGCGGCAGCACCTCCACCGCGAGCACGGAGTCGGGCGACGTCACCAACGGCTTGGCGAACAGCGCGTGCGCGCTGATCGGCACCATGAGCAGCGCTTCGACCTCGGGCCACACCACGGGCCCGCCTGCGGAGAAGGCGTACGCCGTCGAGCCGGTCGGGGTCGCGCAGACGATGCCGTCGCAGCCGAAGCCCGTCACCGGCCGCCCGTCGATCTCCAGCACCACTTCGAGGAGCTTCTCGGCGGACACCTTCTGCACGGCCGCCTCGTTCAGCGCCCAGTCGGTGTGCACGATGTCGCCGTTCTGGTGCACGACGACATCGACGGTCATGCGCTCCTCGACCTCGTACGCCTTGGTGACGACCCGGTCGACCACCTTGTCGAGGTCGTCGCGCTCGGCCTCCGCGAGGAAACCGACGCGGCCGAGGTTGACGCCGAGCATCGGCACCCCGGAGGCGCGGGCGAACTCGGCGCCGCGCAGCAGCGTGCCGTCACCACCCAGCACGATCAGCAGTTCGCAGCTGTCGAGGCACTGTGGAGTCGCCTCCTTGACGAGCTCCACCTCGCCCGGCAGCGGCAGATCGGCCGCTTCGGCCTCCAGCACCCGTACGCCGATCCCGGAGCGCAACAGCCCCTGGACGACCAACTCGGCGCTGCGGATGGCTGCCGGCCGCCCGGTGTGGGCCAGCAGGAAAACAGTACGAGCTCGGGTCTGTGTCAACGCGGCCCCTCCGCCACTGCACGGTCAACGTCGGCCGGGTCGAGTTCGGGTGCCCCGGCACGCAGCCACAGAAAGTACTCGACGTTGCCCGAGGGTCCGGGCAACGGGCTTGCGGTCACACCCTGCACTCCGAGCCCCAGTTCCCGGGCTCGTTCGGCCACTGCGCGCACGGTTTCCGCGCGCAGTTCGGGGCTGCGTACGACGCCGCCGCTCCCCAGCCGTTCCTTCCCCACCTCGAACTGCGGCTTCACCATCATCACCAGGTCGGCATCCGGCGCCGCGCACCGCACCAGGGCGGGCAGCACCAGTCCGAGCGGGATGAAGGACAGATCGCCGACGACAAGATCCACGGGCTCCCCATCGATCGCCTCCAACGTCAACTCGCGTACGTTCGTACGGTCCTTGACGGTGACGCGTTCATCGCTCTGAAGAGACCAGGCAAGTTGTCCGTAACCGACGTCCACGGCGACGACATGGGCGGCGCCCGCGCGCAGCAGCACGTCGGTGAAGCCTCCGGTGGACGCTCCGGCGTCCAGCGCGCGCCGGCCCTCGACCTTCAGCCCTTGGGGCACGAAGGCCGCCAGCGCACCTGCGAGTTTGTGGCCGCCCCGCGACACGTAGTCGGGATCGCTGTCGTCCTGGACGACGACGATGGCGGCCGCGGTCTCCACCTGTGTGGCCGGCTTGGTCGCGACGGTCTTGCCGACGGTGACCCGCCCGGCGGCGATCAGCTGGCTGGCGTGCTCGCGCGAACGCGCGAGCTTCCGGCGGACCAGCTCGGCGTCGAGACGGCGGCGTGCCACTCCTGCCACGTTCGGTTCAGCTCCTGCGGTCGTACGGTGCGGGGGGCGCCGGAGGTCCCGGGCGGGCGTCGAGCGCGGTGAGCGCGTCGCGCAGCCCCCCGTGTACATCCTCGTACACCTCGACATGTCCGTCCGTGGCGAGGTGGTCGGCATCGGCCAGCCGACCGAGCTGGGCGTCGACGTCGGCGTTGCCGGTGGGAGTGCGGTCCACGTTCAGCGGAGCCGGAGCGGCGGGGTCGTACGAGGGTTCGACGGCGAGCCCGGAACCCGGTTCGCCGTCCGGATCGGGTCCGGCCGCAGCGCCTGCCTCGGGTTCGAGTGCGGCCTCCGGTCCGGGCCCGGCCACGGGACCGGCGTCCGATTCGAAGGAAATGCCGGGCTCCGGTGGCCGCACGTCCTGCCGGACCTCGGTCTCCGGCAATGAGTCGCTCATGCCCCGACGCTACCGCGAAGCGCTGCGGTACCGTCGATCACGATGGCGACGATTGAGGAGTGCCGTACCGCACTCGACAAGCTCTCGGACAACCTTGCGGGCGCCGAAGGGGACGTACGCAGCGCTGCGGCCCTGGACCGCTCGCTGAGCTGCCGTATCACCGACCTGGACATCACCTTCGTGGGCCGTCTCAAGGACGGCCGGATCGAGGTGCTCGACACGCTCCAGGGCCCACCCCGCGAGAAGGCCGAGATCCGGCTCACGATGAAGGGCGACGACCTGGTCTCGATGGTGAACGGCGACCTGAACTTCGCGAAGGCCTGGGGCTCGGGCCGGGTGAAGCTGGAGGCGGGCCTGCGCGACCTGTTCCGCCTCAGGACCCTTCTCTAGCCGATACAGCCGATCCGGATGCAGCCGATGACGACGCTGCCGATGCAGCCGACACAGCCGATACCGAGGCGGCCGTACGCGCCTTGCGTGCCGCAGGCACCACCAGCGGCGTCCCCGTCTCCGGGTCGTCGATGACCTGGCAGCGCAGGCCGAAGACGCGCTCGACCAGCTCGGCCGTGACGATGTCGTTCGGCGCGCCCTCGGCGATGACCTCGCCGTCCCGCAGAGCGATGAGATGGGTGGCGTACCGGGCGGCGTGATTGAGGTCGTGCAGGACCGCGACCAGCGTCCGCCCCTGCTCCTCGTGAAGCTCCGCACACAGGTCCAGCACGTCGATCTGGTGCTGAACGTCGAGATAGGTCGTCGGCTCGTCCAGGAGCAGCAGTGGGGTCTGCTGCGCGAGCGCCATCGCGATCCACACGCGTTGCCGCTGGCCGCCCGACAATTCGTCGACATAGCGATCGGCGAGCTCGGCGACCCCGGTCGAGGCCATCGACTCCTGCACCACCCGTTCGTCCTCCGTCGACCACTGGCGCAGCAGCCCCTGATGCGGATAGCGGCCCCGGCCGACCAGGTCGCCGACAGTGATCCCGTCCGGCGCGATCGACGACTGCGGCAACAGTCCGAGCGTGCGGGCCACCTTCTTCGCCGGCATCGTCTGGATGACCTGCCCGTCGAGCAGCACCCGCCCCTCGGAGGGCTTCAGCATCCGCGAAAGGGCACGCAGCAGCGTGGACTTGCCGCAGGCGTTCGGACCGACGATCACGGTGAAGGAGTTGTCGGGGATCTCCACCGACAACTTCTCCGCGATGACGCGCTGGTCGTAGCCGAGGGTGACGTTGTCGGCGGACAGGCGGTTCACAGTCGTAGCGCTCCTCTTGGTGTTCACATCCGGCCTGCCTTGCGCTCGGTGACAAGGAGCCACAGCAGATAGACCCCGCCCAGGACTCCGGTCACGACGCCGACGGGCAGTTGGTCGGCGCCGAAGGCCCGCTGGGAGGCCCAGTCCGCGACGATCAGCAGGGTCGCGCCCATGCACATCGACGGCACCAGGTTCGGTCCGGGCGACCGGGTCAGCCGTCGGGCCAGCTGCGGCGCGGTGAGCGCCACGAAGCCGACGGGACCCGCGGCGGCGGTGGCGCCCGCGGTGAGCAGCACCGCGGCCAGCATCAGCAGCAGCCGCGTCCGCTCGACCCGCACTCCGAGGGCGTACGAGACGTCGTCGCCCATCTCCATCATGCGCAGCCCGCGCGCATTGCCCAGGACGAGCGGCACCAGGACGGCGCACATGACGAGCAGCGGCCAGACCTGGTCCCAGTCACGGCCGTTGAGCGAGCCGGTCATCCACACGACCGCGCGGGCCGCGTCGACGATGTCGGCCTTGGTGAGCAGGTAGCCGTTGACCGCCGTGACGATCGCGGAGACACCGATACCGACCAGGACCAGCCGATAACCGTGCACACCCCGCTTCCAGGCGAGCAGATAAATGACGAATCCGGTCACGAGACCGCCGACGAGCGCCCCGAGAGCGACCTGGTTCGCGCTCCCCGAGAACAGCACGATCATCACGAGCGCGCCGGCAGTCGAGCCCTGCCCGAGGCCCAGTACGTCCGGACTGCCCAGCGGATTACGGGAGATGGACTGGAAGAGCGCCCCGCCGAGCCCGAGCGAGGCCCCGACGAGCAGACCGACGAGAACCCGCGGCAGCCGCAGGTCGTTGACGATGAACTCCTGGCTCGCGCTGCCGTTGCCGACCAGCGTCTTGAGGACGTCGACGGCCGGGATCGGGAAGTCGCCGGTGCCGATCAGCACCACACTCGCGGCGAGCGCGGCCACCAGCAGCAGCACGACGACGGTGAGCGCCCGGGCGTCGAGCCGGACGGAGAGACCGCCGGGCGTGCGGACCGACCGAAGGGCGGAGGTCGGCTTACCTGTGGTCGTCCGTGTGGTCACAGCTGCGCCGTCCTCCGCCGTCGTACGAGATAGATGAAGACCGGGCCGCCCAGGACCGCGGTGACAATGCCGACCTGCAGCTCCGCGGGCCGGGCGACCATCCGTCCGAGCACATCGGCGCCGAGCAGCAGCACGGGCGACAGGACGGTGGCGTACGGCAGGATCCAGCGCAGGTCGGGCCCGGTGAAGGACCGCACGACGTGGGGGACCATCAGCCCGACGAAGACGATCGGCCCGCAGGCGGCGGTCGCGGCACCGCACAGCACGGTCGCGGCGGCCATGGACAGCGCGCGGGTGCGGTTCAGGTGGGCGCCGAGCGCGCGGGCGGTGTCGTCGCCCATGGCCAGGGCGTTCAGCGGCCGGGCGAGAGCCAGCGCGACGATCGTGCCGACCGCGAGGAACGGCACGACCTGCTTGATGGTCGTGTCGGTGGCCGACGCCAGCGAACCGACGGTCCAGAAGCGCATCTTGCCGAGCGCAGCGTCGTCCATGATCATCACGGCCTGGAGGTAGCCGTAGAGAGCGGCGCTGATAGCGGTGCCCGCGAGCGCGAGCCGTACCGGCGTCGCACCCCGGCTGCCGCCCAGGAACCAGACGAGGACACCGACCGTCGCCGCCCCGAAGAAGGCGAACCAGACGTAGCCACTCAGACTCGTGACGCCGAAATACGTGATGGCGGTGACGACCGCGGCGGACGCGCCCGCGTTGATGCCGAGCAGTCCGGGGTCGGCCAGCGGATTGCGGGTGAGCGCCTGGAGGACAGCACCGGACAACCCGAGCGCGGCGCCGACCAGCAACCCGAGGACGGTGCGGGAGATCCGATCGGCGACCACAACGTCGGCGTACGTCCCCGAGTCGTGGAAAAGGCCGTGCCAGACCTGGTCAAGCGGCAGCGCCTTCGCACCGATCGCGATACTCGCCAGGGCGACGAGCACCAGGACACCCACGGACGCCAGGAGCCCAAAGGCACGTATCGCCCGGCGGGTTGGGGGCGCGGGGGCGATCTCCGCGCGCTGTTCGGGAGGACCGTCGACCAACACGAGGTTAGGTTAGCCTACCCTCGCATACCGGCTCGATGCCCCGTCACCACCAGAGGGCCGCAGAGTGCCTGAGTGGGGCACTGGTGAGCAGTCGATTGCCGAGTCCGTCGCTGATGAGCCGCCAGGGCGCCCGGACAAGCACTGTTGAGCCGCCCGAGCGCCCGGGCACGCCGATGAGTCGTCGGGACGCCCCGGCAATCACCGATGAGCCGTCGATGGCTCGAGCCGTGACTGATGACTCACCCGAATGTCCGAGCGGGCGTCGGTGAATTTCCCGAATGCCCGGCCGGTCCTTGAAGCGTCGCCTGAGCGCCACGCCAATCCTTGAGGCATCGCCTGAGCGCCCGAGCAGCCCCCGATGAGCCGTCAAGAGCCCTGCTGCCGGATGTCCGGGGGTGCTCAAAGCCCCAGCCGCGCCAACGCCTTCCCCCCGTCCAGCTCGCACGTGCCCTGCCCGGCCGCCGTCCACGCCGCCGCGCACAGCGCCCGCAGCCCGTCGAGGGCCTCGCCGTCGCCCTCCAGCTCCAGACGCTCGCTACCGGCCGTGACGGTCCAGCCGCCGCAGCGGAACCCGTCGCCCGCCTCCACGACCTCCGGCTGCCCGGTGAGCAGACCGCGCAGATCCGCGTCGACGTACGTCGGCCGATGCTGCGGCGGGGCCGCGAGGAGCTGCGCGCCGTCCGTCACACCGGTGAGCACGAGCAGCGAGTCCACCTCTCCGTTGAACGCGCCCTCGATGTCCGTGTCCAGCCGGTCGCCGACCACCAGCGGCCGCTTGGCCCCGGTCCGCAGGATCGTCTCGCGGTGCATCGGGGGCAGCGGCTTGCCCGCCACCTGCGGCTCGGCGCCCGTGGCGATGCGGACGACCTCGACCGCCGCGCCGTTCCCCGGAGCGATGCCTCGCGCGCTCGGGATCGTCAGATCGGTGTTGGAGGCGAACCACGGCACCCCGCGCGCGATGGCGTAGCACGCCTCAGCGAAGCGCCCCCAGGGCAGGTCGGCGCCGCCGAACCCCTGGACGACCGCCGCCGGATCGTCGTCGGCCGATTCGACCGGTTCGAGCCCGCGCTCGCGCAACGCGACCCGCAGCCCCTCTCCGCCGATGACCAGGACGCGCGCGCCCGCGGGCACCTGCTCGCTGATGAGCCGGGCGGCAGCCTGCGCCGAGGTGATGACGTCGGAGGCCTCTGTCGGTATCCCCAGCTCCGTCAGGTGCTCGGCCACCACGTCCGGAGTACGCAGCGCGTTGTTCGTGACGTACGCGAGATGCATACCGCCCGAGCGGGCCGTGGCCAGGGACTCCACGGCGTACGCAATCGCGTTGCCGCCCGCGTACACCACCCCGTCCAGATCGAGCAGCGCCGTGTCGTACGCCTTGCTCAGGGCCTGGCCACTGCCCTCGGGCCGCGTCCTGACGGTCTGGCTCATTACACATCGCTCCTCGTTCGATCCCATTCCCCCGATCATCGCGCATGCCACTGACGCACTTACGATGCCTCAATGAACTATGCAGGTCCCGAGGAGGAAACACCGGCGCGCAGCGGCCTCGAACTGACCCCGTTCCGAGGCCTGCGCTA
Source organism: Streptomyces sp. NPDC050564 (assembly GCF_044457265.1). Taxonomy (NCBI): domain Bacteria; kingdom Bacillati; phylum Actinomycetota; class Actinomycetes; order Kitasatosporales; family Streptomycetaceae; genus Streptomyces; species Streptomyces sp. NPDC050564. The sequence goes on from NZ_JBITGS010000027.1 coordinate 152,118, forward strand.
CGACCCCGACCGGGTCGGCAGCCTCGCCGCCGTGACGTCCCCGCCGTATGACGTCATCGTGCGGCCCGACGGCCTGCTCGAACTCGAATCCGCCGACCCGCACAACATCGTCCGGCTGATCCTCCCCCAGGACGGCACCCCCGCCGCCCGCAACCGGCAAGCGGCCGAGACCTTGAGCCGCTGGCTGTCGGAAGGCGTCCTGACGACCGATGCCGAGCCGGGCCTGTACGTGTACGAGCAGCGCGACGGCGACCTGCTGCAACGCGGCGTCATCGGCGCCCTGCGCCTGTCGGAGCCGTCGGACTGCGTCGTCCTCCCGCACGAGGACGTGATGCCGCACGTCGTCGCGGAGCGCGCGGCCCTGATGCGCGCCACTTCCGCCAACCTCGAACCCCTGCTGCTCACCTACCGAGGCAACGGTTCCCGGGTCGGCACGGCGGCCGTCATCGAACGCACCGCCGAACGTCCGCCGCTGCTGTCGACGACCACGGAGGACGGCTTCAGCCACCGTCTGTGGGCCGTCACCGATCCGGCCGAGCTGGAGGAGATCCAGACAGATCTCCTCCAGCACCAGGCGCTCATCGCCGACGGCCACCATCGCTGGGCAACGTACCTGCGTCTACGCGCGGAGCACCCGTCTCCCAGCCCCTGGGACTACGGCCTGGTCCTCCTGGTGGACACCCTGCGCTTTCCGCTGCGTGTCCGCGCGATCCACCGGCTGCTGCACCGGCTGCCGGTCTCCGACGCGCTGGCCGCGCTCACGGACTCCTTCCGGGTACGCCACCTCGGCGTTCCCCTCCCCAAGGCCCTGGAGGCCCTTTCCGCGGCGGCCGCCGAAGGAAACGCCTTCCTCCTCGCCGGCGACGGCGCCTTCCACCTGGTCGACCGTCCGGACCCGGACCTCCTTGCCCGTACGATCCCGGCCGAGCACCCCGAGGCCTGGCGCAGCCTGGACGCGACGGTCCTGCACGCCACGCTCCTCGACCACATCTGGGGCATCCCGGAGGACTCGCCCGAACACATCGCGTACATCCACGACACGACCGCCACGGTCGAGAAGGCGGAGCGCGACGGCGGCACGGCTGTCCTGATGCACCCGGTCCACGAGGAGGTCGTACGCGACCTCGCCCGCCAGGGTGTCACGATGCCCCGCAAGTCGACGTCGTTCGGCCCCAAACCCGCCTCCGGGCTGGTGTTGCGGGGTCTCGCGCTCTAGAAACGCCGACGGGCGGGGGGGGGGGGGGGGGGGGCGGCCGCGCCCCCCCGCGCGGGGGGGGGGCGGGGGGGGCGGGCGCGGGGGGGCGAGGACAGCGC
>NZ_JBITGS010000027.1:153441-156044 GCF_044457265.1 Streptomyces sp. NPDC050564
CGTTCCCCCCCAATTCGGAGGTGTTCCGCCCAAACCCCCCCGCGGGGGTTTTTGTGGGGGGGTCCGGCCCTATAACACCGCGGGGGGGGGCCCCCCCCCCCCCGGCCCCCCCCCCGCCCGTGTGCTTCTCAGTACGCCTGGGCGTCAGCTCTGAGGAACGTCGTCCTCGGAACCGTCCTCTTCGTCACCCTCACCATCGGACGACGCCCGCGCAGCCTTCGGAGCCTCGGCCTCGTCTTCGTCTTCGTCCTCGACCTTGGTCTCAAGCCCGGTCCCGGTCTCGTCCTCATCCTCGACGAGCGCATCGACGAACTCGACGCCGTCCAGCTCCGCGAGCCGGTCGGATGCGTCCGTGCTGCCGTCCTTGTCGGACTCGACGGCCTTGGCGAACCACTCCCGCGCCTCGCCCTCACGACCGGCCGCGAGAAGCGCGTCGGCGTACGCGTAGCGCAGACGTGCTGTCCAGGGCTGTACGGAGTTCGAGGCGAGCTCCGGGCTCTGCAGGGTCACGATGGCGGCCTCCAGCTGCCCCATGTCCCGCCGCGCACCGGCGGCCACGAGCCGCATCTCGACCTGCCCGGCCTTGTCCAGCTTCTGCACCTCGGGCGCGCCGGCCATGTCCAGCGCCTTCTCGGGCCGCCCCAGACCGCGCTCGCAGTCCGCCATGACGGGCCACAGCTCCACGCTGCCGGTCATCCGACGCGCGGCCCGGAACTCGGCGAGAGCCTCGCTGAACTTCTGGTTCGCGTACGCGGCGAAACCGGCCGCCTCGCGTACGGCGGCGACGCGCGACGCCAGCCGCAGGGCGATCTTCGCGTACGCGTACGCGCCTTCGGGGTCCTCGTCGATGAGCCGGGCGACCATCACCAGGTTCCGGGAGACATCCTCCGCAAGCCCCTTGGGCAGGCTCTGGAGCTCCTGCCGTACGTCCTTGTCGATCTCCTCGCCCGTGACGTCATCGGGAATCGGCAGCCGCTTGATCGGCTCACGGTCACGGTCCCGCTCGTCACGGAAACGGCCGCCACCGCGCCGGTCGTCGCCCCTGCGGTCATCACGGCCGCGGAAGCCGCCGGGGCGCCCGCCCCGGTCGTCACGACGCGGACCACCGCGTCCGCGGTCGTCGCGACCACGGAAGCCGCCGCCCCGGCTGTCTTCACGCCGGTCGTCACGGCGGTCGTCCCGCCTGTCGTCACGGCGGAAGGGCGGACGGTCGCCTTCGCGGCGGTCGTCACGCCGGAAGTCGCCGCGGTCACCACGGTCGTCCCGCCGGAAGCCACCACGATCGCCACTGTCACGACGGTCATCACGACGGAAACCACCACGGTCATCGCCCCGACGGTCATCACGCCGGTCGTCCCTGCGGTCCTCACGCCGGAAGCCGCCGCCGCCACGATTGTCGTCGCGGCGGAAGCCCCCGCGATCACCACTGTCACGACGGTCGTCACGCCGGACAGCCGGACGGTCCCCGTCGCGACGGAAGCCCCGGTCGTCGCCGCGGCGATCGTCGCGCCGGTCGTCCCTGCGGTCGTCACGCCGGAAGTCACCGCCACGGTTGTCGTCGCGGCGGAAGCCACCACGATCACCACTGTCACGACGGTCATCACGACGGAAACCACCACGGTCATCGCCCCGACGGTCATCACGCCGGTCGTCCCTGCGGTCCTCACGCCGGAAGCCGCCGCCGCCACGGTTGTCGTCGCGGCGGAAGCCCCCGCGATCACCACTGTCACGACGGTCATCACGACGGAAACCACCGCGGTCGTCATCGCGGCGCGGGCCACTGGCATCGTCACGACGGAAGGCCGGACGGTCGCCGTCACGGCGGTACCCACGGTCGCGGTCGTCACGGCGCGGCCCGCTGGGGCGGTCGTCACGGCGCGGCCCGCTGGGGCGGTCGTCACGGCGGAACGGCGGGCGACCGCCGCGGTCGCCCTCTCGCCGATCGTCACGGCCGCGGAAGCCACCGCCACCACGGCTGTCATCACGGCGGACACCGCCGCGGTCGCCACCGCGATCACCGTCGCGGCGGTCGTCACGCCGGTCGTCACGCCGGCCATAGCCGCCCCGGTCCGACCCGCCCCGGTCGTTGTCGCGGCGCGGGCCCCCGCGATAGCCGCCGCGGTCACCACTGTCCCGGCGGCGCTGGTCGCGCTCGGGTCGCTCATCGGGAGAGTTGGTGGACATGGGTGACTCCTGTCTTCGGTACCGCAAGTCATTCTCGCGCAGCCGAGTACCCGGCGCGCTTCGGAAAAACAAAAAAGGACCTCTGGTCCCAGCGAGTCGCTGGGACCAGAGGTCCTCCAAATATTGTTCGGCGGCGTCCTACTCTCCCACAGGGTCCCCCCTGCAGTACCATCGGCGCTGTAAGGCTTAGCTTCCGGGTTCGAAATGTAACCGGGCGTTTCCCTCACGCTATGACCACCGAAACCCTAATGGTTTCGAGCGAACAAGCACACTCTTCAGTTGAATGTTCTGCTCAAAGCCGACAACGGTCGTTGTCTCAGAACTAACACAGTGGACGCGAGCAACTGAGGACAAGCCCTCGGCCTATTAGTACCAGTCACCTCCAGCGGTTACCCGCCTTCCAGATCTGGCCTATCAAC